>CALGAA010000120.1 GCA_937952445.1 uncultured Bacteroidota bacterium
TATTATTTATCGCAAAAAACATCCCCACTCCCTCTCTAAAATCGAACCGGGTTGTATTCACTATTGCAGAGAACTTAGATGATGCTTACCATATTGATTTTTTGTATCCCAAAGAATGGGTTCCATTCTTTTTACTTGGCATTAAGAAATATAAGCCCTTAGTTGGACTTACATCCTGGGAACATAAACAATTTTCTGTAAAGGTTCTCACATATGTCCGCCTGCCTATTTCAAATATGGCGTTGATGCTCACTGCTCGATTTTTGAAAATCCCCAAAATTGTTCAGCGATACAAATTAATACATGCGCATTTTGTGGTACCAGATGGTTACCTGGCGTTCTTAATGCATCAGAAATATGGTATACCTTATGGTATTACCATTAGAAATTCTGATATCATGCTGCTCAATCAAATTTCAAAAAATTCAAATACGTATAATACGATTGAAAAATCACTTCATGGAGCCTCATTTCTAACATGTCTCAATAGTGCCACAAAAATTCAAACTAAAAATCATTTCAACGTTAATCCAGTAATAATACCTCATGGGATTGAAGATGAATTTATTTTAAAAACTCCTCCGAAATATGAGGATAAAATCCACATAACGTGTATCGGAATTTTTATTAAAACAAAGCAAATTGATTGGGTTATAAAGGCTTTTAAAAAGCTTTGCCAGACCAAATCACTTTCACTGACAATTATTGGAACTGGACCAGAAGAACAGGCGCTGAAAAAATTAGCAGATGGAGATTCAAATATTTTTTTTACCGGTCACATACCAAAGTCAAAAGTGATGCAATACCTAACACAATCACAAATATTTCTGTTACCGAGTAGAAGTGAAACATACGGTTTGGTATACAATGAAGCTGCAGCTAGACACAATGCCATTATTGGATACAAAAATCAAGGACCATGTGGCACATTCATAGAGGATCAAGAAATGATCTTTATTGAATCTTATGAAGAATTCCTTGATGAGGTATCTCAATTAATTGAA
Organism: uncultured Bacteroidota bacterium; assembly: GCA_937952445.1. Classification (GTDB taxonomy): domain Bacteria; phylum Bacteroidota; class Bacteroidia; order Chitinophagales; family Saprospiraceae; genus Membranihabitans. The sequence continues at coordinate 1,005 of CALGAA010000120.1, forward strand.
AATCCAGCAAAGAGAAAAATGTTAGCTGATAATGCCTTACACAAAGTCTCACAACTTACATGGGATAGAATAAGTAAACAATACGACGCACTCTATTCCCGTATCTGATGCCTTCGAACTTTCGTTCGTTTCTCCCATAAATAATAGAAGGTCCCTCAACAGTTTCACTTAATCAATAACAATCTATCGGCTTCGAAAAGGTTCTACCCGTTGATATATTATGATTATCTTTCATCTTTTGAAATTATCGACATCAAATTGGCCCCTGTTGGAAGATCTGTGATATAATACTCGAGTCAGGAAGGCAACATTTCGTTCATTATCGAAAAGAATTGAAGTCGTTATTGACCCTGAGTTTTCCTATTTTTACTTGGAGCAAACCAGTCAATCCAATGTACATTAGGGGTATTGAAAAAGTTTGCATATAAGAAACACATTGCGATGACAACACAAGAATTAATTACAGTTCTTAACGAAACCGATATTCCCCTCCTTTTGCCCATCCATATCAAAGCGTTATGGTACGCCCATCATGGTCACTGGGAAGAAGCTCATGAGCTCGTTCAGTTGCTTGATGATGTGATGGTGGCCCTAATACATGGATACCTACACCACATGGAAGGAGATCATTGGAACGGTGATTATTGGTACCGGAAGTCTGGTTTTCAAGTGCCAACAGAACGAGACCAACAGTGGAACTTTATCCTGGAGCAGGTTGCATTGGGGACGCAAAACTCATAATCATCCTACACCTTTTCATATCAACTTTAGCTTCAGATTTCGCATCGAAAGTATCCAAATTTACGGCTGAGATTCAATCAAATCATGAAGAATCCACAAGGCTTCATTGATATACACATCTTTTTGGATATTATTCATCTCCTCCTGATTGGCAGCAATTAGAGAAGAGTCAATTTGAATATCCGCCAGATCTTCTTGAAAGTTCAGAATTCGAAGACTTTCATTGAGCTGATCCAGATCATCAAATTTTTCAGATCGCTCTTTCCTCTGTTGTTCCATCGCTTTAAGTTCTTCCAGATTAAGTGGGGTCAAACTTTCTTCCCGGATATCTTTCAAATAACGAGCGTACTGTTCGATTCTGGAAAAAACCGGATTATTCTCGACTCGTTGCCTTGAATTGGACTTGATCTCCTGCATGTTTCGCACTTTGTATACATCCTGGTTGAATTTCAAAGGTTCAATCTGAGTCCATTCGAGCGGATTGTCGTATTCTTTCTCCCCCATTTCCATATACATGTAGGTGTCCGGTAAAATTATATCAGGTATGACTCCTTTCAATTGAACGCTTCCACCGTTGATGCGATAATATTTCTGGATGGTCAATTTCACATCTCCAAGGTCGTTGTACGGGTTGTTGCCCCGGAACGCCTGATCGAGTTGAAAAAACCGCTGCACAGTTCCTTTTCCAAATGTCGAGGTACTTCCTACGATTACCGCTCGCTCATAATCCTGCATAGCTGCGGCCAGAATCTCAGATGCCGACGCAGAGAAGTGATTCACCAAAATGACCAAAGGTCCTGAATATTTCACGCTTTTGTCCTTATCCTTCCAGATATACGGATCATCGTCCCGAGCTTTGACCTGAACGACCGGCCCATCTTCGATAAACAAACCGCTAATATCCACTACATCGCTGAGCGACCCACCAGGATTGAATCGCAAATCGAGGATTATTCCATCCACGTTTTCTTTCTTCATTTTTTCAAGTTCCACGGCCATGTCTGTAGAAGACCTCTTATCTCCGTTAAACTCAAAATAAAACCTCGGCAATTTGATGTACCCTATCCGTTTATTGATTTCTTCATCTTCAATTAAATAGGATTTGACGAAGCTCTGACCAATTTCCACCTCATCCCTTACTATAGAAATTTCCTGAATCGTGTCATCCGGTTTTTTTACAAACAAACGAACTGTTGTTCCGGCTTCTCCACGGATCAGCTGTACCACATCATCAGTTCGCCAGCCGCGTACATCGACTGGTTCTTCATCCCCCTGCGCTACTTTAGCGATTAAGTCTTTAGCTTCAAGCTGTTTGCCTTTCCAGGCTGGTCCACCGGGTACAACACTGACCACACGCGTATATTCCCCATCTTTGGTAAGGCGAGCACCGATCCCTTCCAATTTACCCGACATGTCAATTTCAAAATCCTCCTTCTTCTTGGGACTAAAATAATTGGAATGGGGATCATTGGCCATGGTAATGGCGTTCATGTACTGATCAAAAAGATCTTCTTCCCGTAAAAAATCCTTCATCCGGTCAAAATATCGATCGTACATTTCTTTTGTACCTTCCCGGGCTTCCTTCTCCAATTCTTTAAAGCTCAATTCCTCATCACCTTCCATCACAGCATTTTGCTTGTCGATGATGCGCCCCAGGGTTTCGTACTTCAGTAATTTCCTCCAATACTCCTTGAGTGCTACCGTGTCTTTGGCAAAAACAATTTTTTCAGGGTTCCGTTCCAATTTCTCGTTTCGATCATATACAAAGGGTGTACTCAATATCTCGAGGTATATATTTTCCGCCCTTTCAAATGCTTTGACGTATAAATCATAAGAATCTTTAAAGAAGGACAGGTCAAAGGTCTTAATTTGGTCATCAAGCTGAACGAGATTCCGTCTTAGGAATTCCACTTCCTCTGCAGTAAAAAATTGTTTTCGACCATCGAGGGTTTCCAGGTATATATCAAAAACCTCAGCGGCATATTCATCGTCCATATCGTGAGGTGAAAAATGGACATAATTGACAAAGGTGGTTATTCCCTTGACAATCACCTGCTCTCGCGTGAGTTCTGCTAAATCTTCCCCGCCAAACTGGTTGTATAGGTAGCCACCCAGCACGACCACCAACAGTACCAATCCTCTTATAATCATCTTATTCAATTTTGAAGGTCTTTTAGTTAAAAAGAACAGAGCGCCCTTTTAGTTCATTTGGAACGATCATATCTTCTATGAAGTTATCGAAATACCAAAGTTAATAACAAAAATATTGGTATTCCTGTGCTACAAACAGAATTTAGACGAACTTGAGTTCCATCCTGCTCAAAATAAAAAACCGGTTACACGAATCCATGCAACCGGTTATATAAATTTTATCTCGTGGATTTCATTTCCACCTATCGGAGATGTCTCCTATATATTACAAAAACGGCGCAATTACCAAAGCCACAACCGACATCAATTTCAACAAGATATTGAGTGAGGGTCCGGATGTATCTTTAAACGGATCGCCCACGGTATCCCCTACTACAGTTGCTTTGTGCGCTTCGGATCCTTTCTTGTATTCGACACCATCGATCACCACACCTTCTTCCACCATTTTCTTGGCGTTATCCCAGGCACCACCCGCGTTGGATTGGAAGAGGGCCATAAGAACACCGGTGGCAGTTACTCCTGCCAGCAATCCTCCCAGCATTTCTTCCCCAAACACAAATCCGATAAATACAGGTGAAAAAACGGCCAGTAATCCAGGCACCACCATTTCTCGAATCGAAGCTTTCGTTGAAATCTCGACGCATTTATCATATTGGGCTTTCCCATCAGCTTCGTGGAAAATTCTCTGATCTTCTGCACTCCAGGTCTTAATATCCGATTGGTTATTCTTGTTCATCACATTCAGGGCTGCCCGGAGTTCAGGTATTTCATGAAACTGTCGCCGTACTTCCTTGATCATATCCATCGCAGCTCGTCCCACGGCATCCATGGCCATGGAGGAAAATAAAAACGGCAGCATGGATCCGATTAACAGGCCAGCCATAACAGTGGGTTGAGCGATGTCAATGGATGTCAAACCAGCGGTTTCCATAAATGCAGCGAACAAAGCCAGGGCTGTCAAAGCAGCAGAACCAATCGCAAAACCTTTTCCAATAGCCGCAGTTGTATTCCCCACCGCATCGAGTTTGTCCGTCCTTTCTCGCACTTCCGGGGGTAATTCAGCCATCTCGGCTATTCCACCAGCGTTATCCGCAATAGGACCATAAGCATCAACGGCTAATTGAATGCCAAGGTTCGATAACATACCTACAGCTGAAATGGCAATTCCATACAACCCTGCAAAATGGTAGGAGCCTAATATGGCTATAGCCAGGATTAGGATCGGGATGGCTGTAGACTGCATTCCGACACCCAAACCTGAGATGATATTCGTAGCAGAGCCGGTTACGGATTGTTTGACTATACCCGTTACCGGCCTGGTATGCGTTCCGGTGTATTTCTCAGTAACAAATCCAATGAGAAGACCCGCTACCAGACCAAAACAAACCGCCCAGAAAACGCCGGTATTGAAATATGTTCGATCATTATACGTCCATGTCTCTGGCATTACAGCATTTATCACCAGATAAGTCAAAACCAACATAATAACCGCTGAAATCAACTCTCCGGTATTGAGCGCAGTCTGTGGATTGCCACCTTCTTTAACTTTGACAAAGAACGTTCCGATTACAGAAGTAATAATACCCAATCCCGCCAATAACAAGGGGAGCAGAACAGCATTCAAACCACCCAGCGAATTGGATAATTCAAAACCAGATATTCCGAGAAATGCCGCTCCCAGTACCATCGTTCCAATGATAGAACCGACATATGATTCAAATAAATCTGCACCCATACCGGCCACATCTCCCACATTATCTCCTACATTATCGGCTATCGTAGCCGGGTTGAGAGGATGATCTTCCGGAATGCCTGCCTCGACTTTTCCCACCAGGTCAGCTCCCACATCCGCCGCCTTGGTGTAAATTCCACCCCCTACCCGGGCAAATAATGCAATGGAGGATGCCCCAAAAGAAAAACCGGTCAACACCTGGATGACTTTTCCGATTTCCCATCCCATGTTGGAATAAACCAAATACAATACACCTAAACCAATTACGCCAAGTCCCACTACGGCCATACCCATAACTGAACCTCCGGCAAACGCCACCTCAAGAGCCCTTCCGAGACTGGTTTGTGCAGCGTTCGTTGTTCTTACGTTGGCCCGTGTGGCCACTTTCATTCCAATAAAACCGGCCAGAGCAGAACATACCGCTCCGAAAATGAAAGAAATGGCAATCAGCGGATGCGATCCATCTGACACGGTACCACTGTACAGTAACAATGCGGCCACAATCACCACAAAAAATGCGAGTACCCGGTACTCCGCCCGTAAAAAGGCCATCGCCCCATCAGCGATGTTTTTGGCAATTTTAGCCATAGATTCCGTTCCTACCTCTTGTTTGGTCACCCAGGAGGATTTCCAGAACATATAGATGAGTCCCAGGATTCCAAAAAGTGGAATGATATACGTAATAGTTTGTCCCATATTTATTAACAGATTTTGACGATTAGTTATAAAGTCGGTAAAAGTACCAATTTATTTGGGGTTGTGCAAGGAAATAAAATGAATACATTCAAGGGTTTCAGATGTCGTATTTATTAATGCACATATACCCTTATTGGCCTGGATAAGAATAAATTCAAATGGGTGTGTAATTCCTGTCAAACTCCTTTGGAATCACCTGTGATCATCTTGAGTTATCTCCACATTGATTAACCAGCAGAGCCCCGCTCATACGCCTTCGAAGAAGACCGGTGAAGTCAAAATATCCACCAATCATTCCCTGGTCTATATTCTAACTGCGTATTATCCCCCCCCGTAGTAAAACAACTGCTGATAGCGACTTTGACCTCCATCCTCCGCACTATAAACCCGAAACGCATAATATCCGGCCGCAGAACCTCCAAACGAAATTCGTTGTACCCCGTATCCGAGCTGGCCGCCCTGGATTGTTCTTCCCCACATGTCCACAATTTGAAAATCCATTTTCTTTATTTCATCGTTAACTACGATTAAATCCCGTTGGACCAATGTATTCCGCAATTCGACATCGGCCACCCTTACATCAGGCAGCGTGCTGGTCCTCAGACAAAATTGATGATGTACCAAATCCAGGGCCGTATCCAGAACCTGCAACAGCGGTTCCCTGTATAAAGGGATATTTTCATAAATATCCGTATGCCCCCCACCTTCAAAAGTGTATAAATACGATTCTATACCCTGGTGCCTCAATCGTTCATCGACCGGTTTACTTCCATACAACTCAATAAAACCGTTTGCCAGCCCGTACTCATAATACACGGTCGAGTCCCCGGTTCCATGAACAGAAATCAAAGAAGGTTCGCCCTGATCAATCCAGGTAGTATCCAAAATTCCTCCGCTTAGATTGAGTCCGTAAGCAATATTGTAATCGTCAGAATGGGAAGGAAAAAGTCCGCCGTTCTGATCAAAAGCAGCTTGCAGAAAGTCCGGCAAATCATCCTCTTCATCGATGTACAATCGGTGGAGCGCTGTAATAGCACCGGCAGAGCCCCCTCCAATTATTAAATTGTCAACATCTACCCCGGGGAACTGGCCCTGTCCCTGGGATGCTACGACATATTCGATCGCGCTTTGCAAATCCAACATGGCCTTTGTCACGACGTCCACGATATTGGCCACCGATGGAACGCCCCCCAGGAGGAACGACCAGGTCCTGTAACTGATGGAAGCCACTACAAATCCCTTTGAGGCCATGAGCCTGGATATCTCTTCCATGCTGGATTTGTTGCCCAACTCAGTAATAAAAGATCCACCGTGCAGCAGGATCATCATCGGCCGAATTTCCGGGGTGTTGTCGGTGGAATAATACAGATCGAGATACAGATCTATGGAATCGATGTATCCTGTCGGTTCAACAGCCCGGCCGTATTTGAGTTCCACTTTTTGGACCGAAGTGAATTGGTTGTCCGTAAACAATGCATCGCAGTAGTCCTGGGAAGCGCCATAGTTTATTCCGGTCAATACCATCAATCCACACAAAAAATATCTGTAGAAGTTGTGTTTCATATTATATTTCAATTCTATTCATGTTCCTTACCCAATTCATTAAGTCTTACGCTTTCCCATGTCTGTCCAATCAATGGAATTCCTGAAGTATTTAATACACCCCCATGATTCTCCGCACGAAATTATCAATTATTAGGGAGTTTCATCATACAACGTATAAGTATCCCTTAAAGCTGGAATATGCACATTTGAAAATCCTTTTTCTTCTAAAAAACCCTGCCATTCGGCTTGCACATCGTACTCTCCGTGTACCAGAAACATTCCTTTCAGGTGTTGCTGATTTTTGATAAAATCCAACATTTCCCAGCGGTCGCCGTGCGCGGACAAAGCATCAATCCGTTCAATCCTTGCCTTGACCTGTAGCCATTGACCAAACAATTTGAGTTCCTTGACTCCAGCTCTGAGCATCCCCGCGGGTGTTGATGGAGTGGCATAACCGACCAGTAAAATCGTATTTTTTGGATCTTCGATGTTATTGGCGATGTGATGACGAACCCGGCCGGCATTGGCCATTCCGGAAGCACTGATGATCACGCAGGGACTTTTTAAATTATTCAGGGACTTCGAAAATTCCACACTCCGGACATAGGTGAGGCTGTTGAAGCCAAACGGATCATCGTCTTCGAGTAAATATTCATTGAGTTCATCGTCATAACATTCCGGATGGGTCCCATACACTTGCGTGGCATTGATTGCGAGAGGGCTGTCCACAAAAACCGGGATATTTTCCGGCAATAGTCCTTCGTTGAACATCTGATCAAGGATATAAACAATATCCTGGGTACGCCCTACACTAAAGGCAGGTATGATGACCTTTCCACCTTTATCCACACAAGTTTCCCGAATCAACTTCAGAAAAAGTTCATCCTCAATCGGTTTGCTGACGTGTTCACGATCACCGTAGGTAGATTCGCAAATGAGATAATCAACAACGGGCATGGGCTCAGGGTCCCGCAAAATTGGTCGATCTTCCCGACCGATATCACCGGTAAAACCGATGTATTTTTCCCCGTTAATCCGCACGGTAACAGAAGCCGATCCGAGGATATGTCCCGCATCCCGGAACAAAATCTCCACACCCTCGCGAATCGTAAACCATTGATCGTAGGATATCGATCGAAACAGCTTCATCGTTTCCGATACATGTTTGGTTTCATATAAGGGTTTGATGGATCCTGACTTCCCCTGCTTCCGGAGTTGTTTATCCTGATACCGGGCGTCGTATTCCTGTATCTTGGCACTGTCGAGCAACATTATCGCACAAAGGCTGCGCGTGGCATGGGTGCTGTAAATGCTGCCGGTAAAACCGCTTTTTACTAAAAAAGGTAACCGTCCGGAATGGTCAATATGGGCATGAGACAAAACAACGCAATCGATTTCCGATGGATTAAAGTACCAGTTTCGATTAAAATTCTCCATGTCATCATCGCTTCCCTGGTATAACCCACAATCGAGGAGAATTTTGTATCCGTCATCGAGAGTGAGCAAATGAGCACTTCCGGTCACTTCCCTTGCGGCACCACAAAATTTTAATTCCATGTACCATTTTTGTTTATTCTGGCCAATTATACTAAAAATATGGAAGCAATCCGGCAAAAAATATTAAACCTTTCCAAAAGCTTTTTTTATGATTTTATTGTTGTAAATTTGCACCCACCTAACCCACACCTGTACGGGGGATTAGCTCAGTTGGCTAGAGCGCTACGCTGGCAGCGTAGAGGTCATCGGTTCGAATCCGATATCCTCCACTCCTTTTTTCTAATATTGTTCTGGTCACCTCGCCGCGGAATATGACCAGCAGGATTTCCCTTCAGATCTTATAATCAGTTTTCCTTCATCCTCTTTATCCTCGATTTTGTCCTCGATTTTCGTATTTCATCGCGACTGATCCAAACTGGTCAGCCATTTCCGGAACTTGCACAGAACCTGAATCTAAAAATTCAACGACCTGACGATTTTTAGACACAGGTTTTTCACATCGGACAAAATATTTTCTGTTACTTTGTATCTATTTAGTATTTGTCTAATTAAAAATAAGGAGGTTCTCAAAATGACATTGGATCAGATCGAACGACATAAAACGGTGGTTATAAAAGATTTAAAACACTCCCCCTGGTCATTACGATTGACAGAAATGGGGTTTGTACCAGGAACAAAGACCTCTGTCGTCCGAAAATCACCATTTGGCAGTACGTTGTACGTCAGATTAAATTCCGGTCGAATTGCATTGAGAAGTATTGAGGCCCGACAGGTTGTAATTTCTGAACTTGATTAATCCCAGCTCATGCCCATTACCACCATCGCAACCCAACAAAGCACCATTGTTCTGGTCGGTAACCCCAATAGTGGTAAAAGTTCACTCTTCAACCGCCTGACCGGCATGCGGCAAAAAACGGGAAACTACCCGGGCGTAACAGTCGATAAAAAATCCGGCACGACCACCCTTCACGACCAGCAACGTCGAAAAGTGATCGATTTACCCGGTTCGTATTCCATTTTCCCCACTACGGAAGACGAGAAAATTGCAGCGCAGGAAATCCTGACTGCGGAGGATGGTAACCAATTGACCTACGTGTACGTAGCAGATGTGACCCGGCTCGAAAAACAACTGCTGTTGTTCACCCAGTTGATCAGCCTCGGAAAACGAATCATACTATGCCTTAATATGGCGGATCTGATCGACGATGTCAATTCCAAAAAACTGGTTACATCCTTCGAAGAAAAATTCTCGGTTCCGGTGATTGCTGTTTCTTCCAAAACCGGATTTGGAATCGATCGATTAAAACAAGCTCTGGCTCTTGTACCGGAGACAAAGTCCAATCGATCAACAGATCCTTTCTTCAAACCCGATGATTTTCCAATCATGCGGGAATCCTCAAATGGTCAGACTCAAAACTACACCTCGTTCGTCACGAAGGTTTTGGAAAAAAATGGGGTGCTGTCTGCGAATGGCCATAGTCGTCCAAATCAGAGAGCAGAAGATAAAATGTATAAAGAACAGGTCCAGGACACATTGAAACGATTTTCGATTCTGGAACCTTTCCTGCACCAAATCGACACCCAACTCAATCCGGAACCATCCCGCACCGATGCCCTGGACCGGGTCCTGACCCACCGCTATGCGGGACCGGCCATTTTTATACTCCTTATGCTACTGGTATTTCAGGCCATATTTGCCTGGGCACAATACCCCATGGGCTTGATCGAAAGTGGATTTGGATTGCTCAACGAATGGGTCTACTTAACCTTCCCTGCTGGATGGGCCACTGACCTGGTGACAGAAGGGATCCTGGCCGGGATCGGCGGAGTACTCGTCTTCATTCCCCAGATCGCCATTTTATTTTTTCTTATCGGGATTTTAGAACAAACCGGTTATATGGCACGGGTGGTCTTTATGATGGACAGTACACTCAGAAGATTTGGCATGAACGGGCGAAGCGTGGTAGCCCTCGTTTCGGGTGGTGCATGTGCTATACCAGCGATCATGAGCACCCGCAATATCTCAGGATGGAAAGAGCGGATGATTACGATCATGGTTACTCCACTGATTAGTTGTTCGGCCCGAATTCCGGTGTACGCCTTACTGATAGCCCTAATTGTTCCCTATGAAAAAGTATGGGGCATATTCAATCTTCAGGGCCTGGCGTTTGCGTTGTTGTATTTTCTGGGGGGATTTATGGCTCTGGCCGTGGGCTGGGTGTTGAAAAAAATTCTAAAAACAGGTTCAGACAGCTTCCTGATGCTCGAAATGCCGGAATACACCTGGCCCGATTGGCATGCCATTCTGTACACCGTATACAATAAGGTTCGTACGTTCGTAGTGGAAGCAGGTAAAGTCATCTTTGTCATCAGCATCATTTTGTGGTTTCTGGCTTCTTACGGCCCCCCGGACCGGATGGCCAATGCTACTCAATTCGCCATCGAACAGTCCATCGAACAGGATTTGACCCAAGAAGAAACTGACGTGTTGGTCTCCACAACCCGGATCGAAAACTCATATGCGGGTATAATGGGAAAAACCATCGAACCCATTATCCGCCCCATCGGATTTGACTGGAAAATCGGGATTGCCCTGATCACCTCTTTCGCAGCCCGGGAGGTTTTTGTGGGAACCATGGCGACTATTTACAGCATCGGATCCGAAGACAATGTATCAGGGCTTCAGCAAAGATTGCAGCAGGCGACGTTTTCTGATACGGCAGAAAAGGTCTACACGCCCGCCACTGTTTGGTCCCTTTTATTGTTCTATGCATTCGCGATGCAATGCATGAGTACCCTCGCGGTGGTGAGAAAAGAAACCAATAGTTGGAAATGGCCGATGATCCAGTTTGCATATCTGACCATTTTGGCTTACTTTTCGAGCTTTATCATATATCAGATACTGAGTTAGTGACCAACGTTCGTGACCAGATTCTTGTCATCATCAAATTGCTGTTCTTTTTTGTATTGCTCGTTATTTCTATAGCGGCATTATATCTGCGATTGTTCTTTACTTCACCTCAATCCAGGCAGTTGGTGAAATTTAAGGCGAGGAAAAATTTTTGTCGCCGGACCAACTCCCTTTTTGGCATCCGCGTGATCCTTGATGGTCCCCTGCCACCACCAGACACCTACTTGTACATCAGCAACCACCGGTCGTTTTATGATCCCATCGTTTTTCTTTCCCAATTCATCGCTAATCCGGTTTCCAAAGCTGAGGTATCGCGTTATCCCATCATTGGGTGGGGAGCCCGCTTAACAGAGGTACTGATGCTGGATCGTCACAACAGGAAAGAGCGCGGTTTGATGAAAATAAAAATCTTCGAAAACCTGCGGGATGGAACCAGCATTTTATTGTACCCCGAAGGAACCACCACCGACCGGGAATGGACGGGAACCTTCAAAAGAGGAGCCTTCGAATCAGCGGTCCGGGCCGGCCGAAAAGTCGTTCCCATTGCCATGGAGTATCCGGATGAAAGTTTCTATTGGATTGATCAGCCGTTGTTCGCGCAGTTCGTTTACCAGGTTTCAGGGCGAAATGACAACAGGGTGTTTATAGCGGTAGGGGAACCGATCTGGAATTCGGACGTCGATACCCTGCTGAATGCTGTACAACATTCGATCCATCAAAAAATCGAAATATTACGCAGCAGGAGAAGTTAATTCGGATCTACTCAGAAATTAATTTCCTATAGAAGTGGAGTACGGTGAGCCCTGAAAGGACGATGAAAATTAGAATGAAGGTGTGCAGCTTTACTGGAGTAGATGGGAAATCGTGGATATTTTGGGATGTGCTGAATGGATAGTGGAAAGAACTTAGAGAAGAAGAGTGCGGTGTTTTTGGCAGGGGTGGGAAGCCGGATTGTGGTAGACTGGACTTCAATTAAGGTGGAAAGGATTTAGAGTTTTGGGTTTTAGGGGAGGGCGTGAACTCGTGGCTGGGGAACTGTTCAGATGCTCCGGGCATGAACAGAGCATGGAGGCCCGATACCAATAAGCTCCACTCGACCGAAGCCAGGGGTGAAAGGTGGACAATAGATTTATAATTTTGGATTTTCGACTCTTAGCACTTCTTTACCGTTTGCTCAGTCGAACAGTTTTGATCACTTTTTCCTGTTTATCGACCAACCGAACCAAATACAATCCGCGGATCAATTCCGAAACGTCGTATTTTGCTTTCAAAGAGGCTTTGAAACGTTTGACTTCCTGACCAACCAGATTATAGACGATGACTTCTTTGAGATGGTCCACCCCATCCACAGAAAAATACTCCGTGGCAGGGTTGGGATATACCCGGACTTCCTCCATGCCGATCATTCCGAACGCACTCGTTTTGATCTCATTCATAGTAAAGGTCACGTCGGCTTTATTTGATTTATTGCCCGCTTCTTCGACCAAAACCCGGTATACGGCAGGTCCGGCAGCGCCATTGGGGTAATAATGAAAATCAAAATTGGCCGAATCCCCTTTGGCGATCGAAAATTCGCTTTCGTGAACGGATGGATCATAACACAGTACGTTGTCACAAATAGCTGCAGCAGCCGCATCGGGCTTGGATTGAACTTGCTTGATCCAACGAAGGGTAATTTCAGCATCACTGGTGTTCACTACGTAACCGTGGCTCACGTACTCTCCCTGATTGGGATCCGTGATATCCATGGAGGCCGAAGCAGGATACACGGTAAACCCCGTCTGGGAAAGTACCACAGTGATCATAAAAGTGAAGTATGTAATCAGTAAAGTTTTCTTCATGAAATTCCCTTAATTGGTTTAAAAGTACTACATTTTGCCAGGACTATGCTGATTTTGGAGAAATTTAACGGTTGCTTGACAATAAAGTCAAATCCATATGCTCTGAACCAGCATGACAAATATATTACTTTTTTTCATAATATAATCCCGTAACACAAAAAATGCAAAAAATTGTGATCATTGGCAACGGGATCAGTGGAATCACTGCCGCCCGGCACATCCGTAAACGATCCCGGGATAGCATACTGGTGATCTCCAAAGAATCGGATTATTTTTTTTCCAGAACAGCTCTCATGTACATCTACATGGGACACATGCGCTATGAAGATACCAAACCGTACGAGGATTGGTTCTGGGACAAAAACAAAATCGATTTGCTGAGAGGGGAAGTGACATCCATAGATTTTGACCACAAAACCATTTCGTGCCTTAATTACCGACAAGGTTCGCAGGTCGGAAATGTCGCTGAAATCCCTTACGACCAGCTTATTATTGCGACCGGTTCCGTTCCCAATTATTTTGGATGGAAAGGCCAGGACCTGAATCATGTGCAAGGCATGTATTCCTTACAGGACCTCGGGTGTCTGGAAGCCGCAAGTGACCAGATCCAGCACGGCGTCATCGTAGGTGGCGGGTTGATCGGCATCGAACTGGCTGAAATGCTCCACAGTCGAAACAAAGAGGTCACAATGCTGGTGCGGGAGCAAAATTACTGGGATAACTTTCTCCCCCCGGAAGAGGCCAGGATGGTAAACCGTCAAATCCAGTCCAATGGCATCCAGCTTTTACTAGATACCCGGTTGGAAGAAATCCATGGAGATTTGGAAGGAAAAGTACGTTCGGTCACCACCCATACCGGTCAGGAAATCCCCTGCCAATTCGTGGGAATCACGGCTGGGGTTCGACCCAATATCGATTGGCTTGGGGAGCAATCTCCCCTGGAAACAGATCGTGGCATACTGGTCGATGAATACCTCCAAACCAATATTCCACAGGTATACGCCATCGGGGATTGTGCACAGCATAAGAATCCCTTGCCGGGTCGCCAGGCGGTGGAGTCGGTTTGGTATACGGGGCGTATAATGGGAGAAACGGTAGCCCATACCATTACGGGTGATCCACAACCTTATAAGCCGGGCCCATGGTTCAATTCCGCAAAATTTTTCAACGTTGAATATCAGGTATATGGGATTATCCCCAACCGGATCGAACCCCCTTTTTCCAGCTTTTATTGGGAACACCCTGAAAAAGACCTGGCCCTACGCGTAGTCTACAGGGAGAAGGACACCACACTGGCCGGCATACACGCCCTGGGTATTCGATTGAAAATGGAAGTCTGCATGGATTGGTTGCGACGTAACGCACCGATCGATCAGGTCATTCATCAACTTCATCTGGCGCATTTCGATCCCGAACTCAATCCAAGATATTTTAGAGATATCCAACGTTCATTTAATGCGCCCAAAACCTCCATAGTATGATTACGAGAAGTATGTCGCCCGCCAATCCTACCCCCCGGTATGTTTCCTGGTCGCAGAAAACAGCTACGGCTATAGGGGGAATTGGCCTGCTGCTGTTGACCCTCGCTCTGTTCAATGTCTCCGATGGCTATTACCAACCCCGGACGCTATACATCGCACTGACTCTCATGTCCATAGGGACCGTATGGTATGCCATCGACCAGTACCGGAATCGCCCCCCGGGCATAAAAAACAATGGCGTTTGGTTTGATTCACTCACCAACCGGGGGCTCCAGGGGTGGATCCTCGGCATTGTTCTCACGGCATTTTACGTCCTCCTTTATTGGTTTCCCTCGGTCCTGGGTTTTCACCCGGAAGGCCACAATACGGGACTGGTCCGGCTTTTCGACCCACTGAGTTATGCACTCAAAGGCAGCCCGGCCTCTCAATGGTTCGTATATGGCGTATTTTATACATTCGCCATCTTGTTTTTTGGGATTAAATTTCTACTCAAATATCGTCACAGCAGGCATCACATCCTGAGAACGCTGTCCGTCATGTTCTTCCAGTTGATCTTTGCGTTTTTATTGCCCGAAATCCTGGAAGGGCTCAACTCCTCCACGCCATACTACAACAAAGACTTCAAGAATATATGGCCCCTCCACTACACCTTCTATTTTGAATGGAACCTCGAAGGTATGCTCGAAGGCGGTAAACTCGGCATGTTCACCCTGGTGTGGGGCATACTACTCACCTTTTTAATCACACCCATCCTTACCTATTTCTATGGTAAAAGATGGTATTGTTCGTGGGTTTGCGGATGCGGAGGGTTAGCCGAAACCGCGGGCGATCCATTCCGGCATTTATCAGATAAGTCCCTTAAGGCGTGGAAAATTGAGCGCTGGATGGTGTACCCCATCCTGGTTTTTGCTGTGGTGATGACCATCCTGGTACTATATACTTTTTTCACTGGTCAAAGTCAGTTTTTATTTC
This sequence comes from uncultured Bacteroidota bacterium, assembly GCA_937952445.1. Classification (GTDB taxonomy): domain Bacteria; phylum Bacteroidota; class Bacteroidia; order Chitinophagales; family Saprospiraceae; genus Membranihabitans. The sequence goes on from CALGAA010000120.1 coordinate 16,572, forward strand.
TCAACAGCTATCAGGTGAGGGCCTGGTACGGATTTTTCATCGGAGCCATGTTTAGTGGGGTCATCGGTGTAGGGTTTTACCCACTTATGGGCAATCGGGTCTGGTGCCGGTTTGGATGTCCCATGGCAGCTATTCTTGGAATACAGCAAAAATATTTTTCCCGGTTTCGCATTAC
>CALGAA010000121.1 GCA_937952445.1 uncultured Bacteroidota bacterium
GAGCTCTTGTTCTAAATTATGAATTGACCGACTAACAGACGATTGAGCAACGTGGGTTAGGAATCACTTTTAGCTATAAAATTGGAATGGCTTGGGATGGTAAAATAGTACAGTAGAACAACATCATTGTCCTTTCAGGACTCAATCTTTCATGCTCCCGATAGGTTGAAGCCATCACTACAACACCGGCTTCCTTTCATGACTGTCTGGCCCAATGCTACTCACGTACCTTGAGGCACTTTCAGAATCTCACCAGGTGATCATCCCGGAAATCAATCCGGAACCTCACTCCCCCTCCTTCACCGGTGCCTGCCACGAAGGCATTTCTGCCTCCGCATTCCCGGTTTTGAGGTAGGTGTCAAACCATCGCATCATCCGAACCGAATAGTCATATCTTGCGGTAGCGTTCCGGTTGCCATGGCCCTCGCCCGGATACCAGACCAGCCGGACCGGAACTTCCGGTTTCCGAACTTTCAAATGACGGTACAATTCGAGCGATTGACCGGGATGAACCCGGGTATCTTGTTCACCATGCATGATCAACAAGGGCGTCTCAGATCGATCCACGTAATAAATCGGACTTCGCTTCAGATACCCTTCCCAATCTTCCCAGATCCGCGAGCGGGCATGAACCAAATAAAGTTCTTCCGGAATATCACTGGTTCCCCATTTGGATAAATTATTGGAAATACCCACGAACATTACCCCGGCTGCAAATCGATCGGAATAATACGTACTCATCCAGGCTGTGGCATACCCCCCATAGGAGCCACCCGTCACCCCAATTCGATCGCCATCAGCGACTCCTTCCCGAATCAGGTAATCGACCCCATCCACCACATCGTCAAATTCTGAACCCGCAAGATCCCCCTGACTGCTGTACACAAAATCAATGCCCCGTCCGGTACTGCCCCGGTAATTGGGATAAAAGACGGCATAACCCTGCCCGGCTGCCATTTGGCCCGGGTTACTATAGCTGGTTAACCACCCATTGCTGTAATGCGATTCAGGTCCGCCATGAACCACGGTAATGGTTGGTGCAGCTTCGCCGGTGGCATCGACCGGATGGATCAAAATCCCGTCAATTTCAAATTTCCCATCGCGGGTTTTGTATCGAACCACTTCCTGTTTTCCCAGGGTGATATCATCCAACCAGCTGTTGTGGTGCGTCAATCTCCGGGCATTGCCGCCCGAGCCGAGCTCAAAAAGTTCATAGGGGTGGCTGGGCCTGCTGGCTGTAAACGAGACATGATTGGCACCAAAAGCGATATTCATCACCCCAAAATCATCCCCCTGGAATACGATGCCTTTACGTCCGTTGTTGGGATTGATCGTCCCGATCACCGAAGCCGTGCTTTGGCTGGCCAAAAAACGGATTTGATCGGCCCTGGTCCAGTGGATGTGCTCGTATTTTCCTTCGTAATTTTGATCGATCAATCGGGGTTTCCCACCTTCTGCTGACACTATCAATATGCGGCCATCGATGGGATCGTTAATGTCTGCAGCTCCCCGAATGGCGATTTGACTTCCATCTGGTGACCATGCGATCTGACCCAGTTTTCCTTCGTTATCGATCTCGGCAATTACTTGTAATGAGGACGCATTCAATATCTTGATCTTTTGAAACATATAATAGTCGTCAATGCCCGAGGTAGGGGCTACCGAAATGGCTAATTTATCCCCATCTGGACTCCATTCAGATTGAACAAACGTACCCTCCACTTCAATTCTTTCAGCCGATTCTCCATTGGTAACATCGACCAGATATCCACTGGTGTTGGGCATATTTTCCTCGAATACGATAGCCTGATAAGGCATCTCCGACGTTGACTTTTCCGCCTCATCCGCCGAGGTGAAAATCAATTTTTCCCCCTCCGGATGCCAGGAATATCCGGAAATACTCCGGTCAAACTCATAAAGCACCGCAGCCTCGCCCCCCTTAAGAGACATTTCATAAATTACTCTTTTGGTTTGATCGGGTTTGCTGTATATAAAGGTCAGGCTTTCATGGCCGGGTCTGAACGCCAGGCCAGAAACACTCCCTCTGGTAAAAAAGGGCCGGCTGGTACCGGAGGATTTGTCATACAGATACAGATGACTTTGAGCAGCCTTGTTTTCTTTGAATGGATCGGCGGGAGTTGATAACGTATAGGCCAGATGCTGTCCGTCATCCGAAGCGACAACCTGGAGTACGTTTTCAATCTTGGCTACCATCTCAGGGGTCAGGGTATTTTGAGAAACGACCGGATTGAAGATCAAAAAAAGAAAAAATGTGACCAGTGATAAAATTCGAGAGGTGGTTTTCTCCTTTTTTAATCCTACGTCAATATCAAATTCGGTTTTTTGGCGGGCAATTTCCATATATATACGTTTCATAAGCTAAAATTGTGGTTAAATTAACTTGGATTTAGTCCTGCAAGATAAGGAAAAGTTTGAACATCAGCAGGTGTGGATGCGCGTGGAATCGCGACCTTTATAATATAACCAATTCCCGAATTATTGATCTTCACCGACATGTATATGCCATCTTTATTTGGTTAGAATAATCCTTTCTTTCTAAATATTTCCCAGAGGTGAAGTGGATTGAAATATTCCCTCCAATGGATTCTAAATATATTTATTTATCTTTTCGGGAAAATCGCCGGAGCATTGGAAAACAAATACGCCTTGCGGAGGGAGGATATTCGCGAACCCCCTCACACCCTGATCGGGAAACTCAAAAACCTGGGGCCAGGGTTTATTCTGTCCGCAGCCATCGTCGGATCGGGGGAGTTGATTGCAACGACGACGCTCGGTGCCAAAGCTGGCTTTGTGGCGTTTTGGGTCATTTTGGTGAGTTGTCTGGTGAAGGTTACCCTCCAGATGGAGTTTGGCAAACACGCGATCTATTCCGGCGAAACCATCATGTCGGCCATGAACAAATTGCCCGGTCCACGCATCAGAAAGACCAATTGGTCGATTTGGGTGTGGTTGTTTATTCAGTTGTTTAAACTTCTTCAGGTTGGTGGAGTTGTCGGAGGAGTGGGCATTGCACTCCATATGGCCCTCCCCGGTTTGCCCGTAGGTGTATGGGCAGCTCTGTCGGCGCTAACGGCCTCCTTGTTGGTTTATCGGGGTGGGTACAGTTCGATCGAAAAAATCGCACTGGTGATGATAGGTTTGTTCACTCTGATGACCTTTGGGTCGTTATTTTCCCTCCAATTTACCGAATACGCCCTCCAATGGGATAATCTCGCAGAAGGTTTGTCATTTTCTTTACCCGGAGCGGTAGTTGGATTTGCTTTGGCGGCTTTTGGGATTACGGGGGTCGGTGGAGATGAAATTATGTATTACAATTACTGGTGTCTGGAAAAAGGATACGCCCGGTTTACCGGCCCGCGTGAGGATTCCGATGCCTGGAACAACAGAGCCCGGGGTTGGATCAAAGTAATGTACTGGGACGCAATTTTGTCTATGGTGGTTTATACCCTGGTCACGGCTGCATTTTATTTATTGGGGGCGGCTATTTTACACGGAAAAGGTCAGATCCCAGAAGGGTACGAAACGATAGAAACGCTTTCTTACATCTATACCGAAACCCTGGGTCCATGGGCCAAATGGGTGTATTTATTCGGCGCCTTCGTTGCCTTGTATTCCACGGTTTTTGCTGCACTGGCCAGTTGGACCCGAATCTTCTCCGATGCCTTTGGTCAGATCGGGTTGATCAATTTCTATGATCCCGCGGTGCGTCAAAAAAGCATTGCGATCATGGCTTGGGTATTTCCGGCGTTGTGGACCATATTGTACCTGTTCATCGAATTACCCGTCATGATGATTTTGATAGGAGGGTTTTCCACATCCATTCTTTTACTGGTGGTCGTCTATGTGGCGTATCGATTTAGATATTATCGCCTGCCCACCAGTTTAACACCCACCCGTTTTTATGACTTATGTTTGTGGATGAGCATTATTGCCATACTCGGGGTAGGTGTTTATTCCATCGTCAAAATTCTTTGATATTTGACAGAAATCGACCCATGAAACGAGAATCATTTGATGTGAACGACGTCCATACCGTTTTTTCGGAGCACGCCAATCCGCGTATTGCCCGGAGACAGAAAGCTTACATGAAAAACAAATTTGAATTTTACGGTATCCAATCGGTGAAAAGGCGGGAGCTTCAACAACCTTTTTTGGTCAAAAAATGGCTCCCTGCAAAAGCTGAGGCTTTTCAGTTGATCAGGGATTTGTGGGCAGCTCCGCAAAGGGAAATGCAGTACTTTGCTCTGGATTTGATATCCAGGTATCACGATCAGTGGGAAAAGGGCGATGCGACGATTCTGGAGTTCCTGATCACGGAAAAATCGTGGTGGGATACGGTTGATTTTCTGGCTGTGAATTCGGTCGGCACCTATTTGAAAAAATTTCCGGAAAAGCGGGACGGATTGGTTGAAAATTGGTTGGCGAGTGGGAATATTTGGCTTCAGCGGTCATGCCTGCTCTTCCAACTCAAATACAAGGATGAGTTGGATGTGTCGATGATGGCATCGGTTATAGAACGGCTGAAAGGCAGTCGGGAGTTTTTTATCAATAAAGCCATCGGCTGGATCCTGCGCGAATACAGCAAAACCAATCCGGAGTGGGTGGATTCTTATATTCGGCAATCGGATCTTCATCCCATGAGCAGGCGGGAAGGAATGAAATGGATTAATAAAACGAAACCTTCGAATTGATTGCTTTTGAGAATTGGAATAAAAATATCGCAACTTCTGATAAAACGGGTCGCGGCTTATGGCATCGACCTGATCATAATCGTGTCTTATGCTGCACTGCTATACCTCGGGATGAATCAGCTTTTGCTCCACAGTGAGTTTAGAATGCCGGATAATCCCTTTGCCAGACAAGCCATAGCATTTGCCTTATTAACCTTACCGGTGTTGATATATTCCTGCTGGACCGAAATCGGAGCCTGGAAAGGGACCCCGGGAAAGAGAATGCAAAAACTTGAAGTTATGGCGGATCAAAATTCAAGAATACCAAAGATAATTTTTCGAAATATATTAAAGTACCTACCCTGGGAAATGGCCCATACGGGTGTGCATTGGATCGTGGAATATTCGGAACGTGGAGTAGAAGCCAAAAGCTGGGTATGGATGGTTTTGATAGTACCTCAGGTGGTTGTTTTGATTTATTTGATTTCCCTGATTTGGACCAGAGGAAGGCGGACATTGTATGACCGGGTTGCCGGAACCTCTGTTGGGTTGAAAGCTGGTGATCGAACGAAGTATGATAATTTGAAACCCTAAATTCAGACTTGGAATCAGGGATAGGTATGTATGTGTTTTACATCTTTTCGGTGTTTTCAAACCGGATGGTGGGTTTGTGCCTGATATTGAAATTGCACGAATTGGCAATAAAGCAAAACTGATTAGCCAATTGGTGTAAATACAGTGCTTTGGATTCCATTTCACTATCCGAGATGGTGACCTTAGGATGCAAGACCACTTCATTAAACTGCCCTTTTCCTTCGTTATTGAATTTCAGGTGGCCTCTGACCTCATCAATATAATGGAGTACAGAAATACCGTGATCAGCACACAGGTGGAGATACCACAACATATGACAGGCCGAAATCGAAGCCAGAAACATTTCTTCGGGATTGTGTTTGGTCCGGTCTCCCCTGTATTGTGGATCCGATGAACCTGCAATGTCCGGTTTGCCGTCGATCACGATACTATAGCTCCGTTCATAAGATCGGTATGTCTTAGTTCCCTGGCCCTGATTCCCTGTCCAGAGAATTTTGATGTGGTAATCGTTGGTTTGATTCATTGAATAAATTTTTTAAACTAATATTTAAATTACTCTTGAACGATTTTTTCATTTTTATATGACAAGGCCAAAAAAGAACTTAGGGTTATTCAGGAGTCAGACTATGAAGAATTCAAGGATGCGGGCCCGGAAAAACAGCTTTTTTTGAGATTCCCTGTCACGTCCTGACATCATTTTGATAAAGTAATATGATTTCCGTTGAATGCGGTTGAATTCCATTCCATTCAGATTGATTTTCACGAGAATCCAAATACCACGTGAGGCGAGCAGAGTGCAAAATTAATTGTACATCAACTGTCTTTTAGTTAGGCATAATTACACTAATTTGCAATCGGTATTTTGAAGGGGGAAAGAAGATGGAACACATATGGACTCACTCCCAACCCTCTTGGAACAGCAACTAACCTCATTTAAATTAAAACCCCCGGGTGTATGATTGAAGATGAAATTCAATTTGAACAATTGATCAGTGGTCTGATCGACCAAAATTATGGAGTATGTGATCAATTTTTATCGGTGGAGTTGTTGCAGGGGTTACGTGCAAACCTGAGGAAATACCACCAGGAAGGGAAAATGCATCCTGCCGGGGTCGGGCGTCATTTTGATTATCAGCGCAACCTGGAAGTCCGCGGTGATGTGATTCGGTGGATTGAAGATGAATCGGATGATCGTTACGAGCAGGAACTGTTTATGAAAATTGAAAACTTCATCCGGCACCTCAATCAAACCTGTTATACCAGGATCAACGCGAAGGAATTTCATTATGCCTTCTATGACGTCGGCAGTTTTTATAAGCGTCATCTGGATCAATTCAAAAGTCACCGGGGCCGTCAATTTTCGCTGGTCATCTACCTCAACGAAGATTGGAAAGAACAAGACGGAGGAAATCTACGGCTGTATTTGGACGGTGACCGGATCGAAGACATCTATCCGAACGGGGGACGTGCGGTTTTTTTCAAAAGCGAT
>CALGAA010000122.1 GCA_937952445.1 uncultured Bacteroidota bacterium
CAAATGCTTATTTTGTATTGACGTTAATTCAATCTCCAGATTTTAACAGTAATTTTAATCCATAAACGACAAATGATCCCCTGAAATTTGAGATGATGCTGACAAATTGTACGGTATAGTGAGTTGCGCCTGACAAAATTACCTGAATTGTTGATCTGAATCGGATTGGTTTCAGAATTGCTGTAGTTATATCAAAAATAAAACGATATAAAATGACATACGATAATTTCACCATAAAAGCCCAGGAATCCATCCTTCGGGCTCAGCAAATTGCTGGTGAACTACAGCAACAATCTGTTGATACAGCGCACATTGTGGCAGGAATTCTGGAAGTGGACCAGGAGGTTCCTCAGTTTCTTTTCAACAAAATGGGCGCCAGCCTGCCTGAATTGCAAAAGGCGATCAGGGATGATATCCGGACTTTCCCCAAGGTGGAAGGAACCGATAAACAATATCTCACCAACGATGCCAATAAGGCATTGAGCAGGGCGAAGAAAGCCATGAGTCGGTTTAGTGACGAATACATTTCGGTCGAAGTTCTTCTTCTGGCCATCGTGCAAGGGACGGACAAAACCGGCAAGTTGTTCAAGTCCCTGGGCGTGACCGAAGATTTGCTCGTAGCAGCCATTAAAGAATTGCGGAAAGGCAAGGCCATAGTGGATCAGCACACGGACAATCAGTACAATTCGCTGAAGAAATATACCGTGAATCTCAATGAACGGGCAGAAAGCGGAAAACTGGATCCCATCATCGGCCGGGATGAAGAAATTCGGCGAATTTTGCATATTCTCTCCCGACGTAAGAAAAATAACCCCTTGTTGATCGGAGAGGCTGGTGTAGGAAAAACAGCCATCGTAGAGGGCATTGCCTGGCGGATTGTGAATCAGGATGTACCGGAAAATTTACGGACCAAGAAAATATTTTCTCTGGACCTGGCGGCATTGATTGCTGGTGCAAAATACAAGGGTGAATTTGAAGAACGGATCAAAGCGGTGATCAATGAGGTGAAGGCGAGTGATGGAGAATACATCTTGTTTATCGACGAGATCCATACTTTGATTGGCGCCGGAGGTGGGCAAGGGGCCATGGACGCTGCCAATATTCTCAAACCGGCTCTCGCAAGAGGAGAGTTGCGCACTATTGGGGCGACTACCCTCGATGAATACCAAAAACATTTTGAAAAAGATAAAGCACTCGTGCGCCGGTTCCAGACCGTGGTTATTGATGAGCCGTCCATCGAAGACACGATTTCCATCCTACGGGGACTTCAGGAAAAATACGAGGTGTATCACAAGATAGAAATCCTGGACGAGGCGCTGATTGCGGCCGCTGAATTGTCGGACCGTTACATTTCAGACCGGCAATTGCCCGATAAAGCCATCGACCTGATCGATGAGGCTGCAGCCAGATTGAGGCTGGAACTGGATAGCGTGCCGGAAGAGATCGACGAATGGGAACGCAAGGTGCGGCAACTGGAAATCGAAAAAGAGGCCATCAAGCGGGAGGAAAGCGAAGCCAAACTCAAGGTTATCGGTGAGGAATTGGCCAATGCAAAAGAAAAGCTCGAGACGTTGCGTGCCGCATGGAAAAACGAAAAAGACATCGTCGACACGATCCAAAACATCCGAAGCAACATGGAGAAGCTGGAGGTGGAAGCCGCCCGGGCTGAACGGGAAAGCGATTATGAAAAAGTGGCACGCATTCGTTATGGCGAACTCAAAGAACTGGAGGTGCAGCTTAAGGTAGCTGAAGAAAAACTCGAAAACCTTGAGGATGAAAAGCGGTTTACGACCGAAGAGGTTACAGGAGATGATATCGCAGAGATCATATCGCGATGGACTGGTATTCCGGTTCAAAAAATGCTGCAAAGCGAGAAAGAGAAACTACTTCGATTGGAGGATTATATCGGTCAACGTTTGATCGGTCAGCACGAAGCGGTCAAGGCCGTGGCGGATGCCGTCCGACGGAGCCGGGCCGGTTTGCAGGATGCCAATCGACCCATCGGATCGTTTATTTTCCTGGGTCCCACCGGGGTGGGTAAGACGGAATTGGCCAAGACCCTGGCGGATGTTCTTTTTGATGATGAGAATGCCATTACCCGGATCGATATGAGTGAGTATCAGGAACGGCACTCCGTTTCCCGACTGGTCGGAGCACCTCCGGGTTACGTCGGATATGATGAAGGGGGGCAGTTGACTGAAGCGGTACGGCGTAAGCCCTATTCAATTGTACTGTTGGATGAAATTGAAAAAGCTCATCCGGATACCTTCAATATCCTGTTGCAGGTTCTCGATGACGGGCGGTTGACTGACAACAAAGGTCGTGAAGCTAACTTCCGAAATACGATCATTATCATGACATCCAACCTCGGCTCTGATTTGATATTGGAAAATTTTGAGGATCTCAGAGCTATTGGTGAAGAGCATCGCAGTGAAGTGTTGGCTACGACGAAGGTGGAAGTGTTTGAATTATTGAAAAATGAAATGCGGCCGGAGTTTCTGAACCGGATCGACGAAAAGATCATGTTCTTACCGTTGACCCTCGAAGAAATTAAGAAAATTGCTGATTTGCATATCCAAAAGGTTCGGAAGAATCTGAACAAGCAGGGGTTGTTTTTGGAAATCAGCGAAGGAGCTATGGATATGATCGCCGATATGGGATACGATCCCCAATTTGGTGCACGTCCCTTGAAAAGGGTGATCCAAAAGGAGTTGGTCAATGAGTTGTCGATTCTCATTTTGGACGGTGAATTTGATGTGGGGGATAAAATCTATGTCGATGGTGATGCCGGAGGCCTTAAATTTAGCCTGGACAATGAGAATTTCCACTATTCAGCTAGTTCTTTGATTCAGGAAAATAATTAGAAGATTTGGAATTTATTGGGAGTAGGGCTGTTGTTATACTATAAAATGTAGGCTTAAATACCTATGTTTGTTCTTCACAAAACCATTGTATAATCAAATAAATTCGACCCATGAAATCCCTTTTACAAATTCTTTTGGTATCCCTTTTTGTATTTCAATTTCCGCTGGATGGAGAAGCTCAGATTCTCCGGAGAACCCTGGGTAAGTTGGGTGAGCGTGTAGTGGAAAAGAAGGTGGAAAAGGAAGTCGATAAGAAAATCGACGAAGTGGCTGATTCTATCGTACATGCCCTGGATGGAGAAGAACCAATGACTGAGGAAGAGCGGCGGGAAGCGCAGGAGAACCGACGCCGGGCCGGTGAACTGATGAAAGGTATGATGGGTGGGATCAACCAGGTGGAATTGCCGGAAAACTATCAGTTCGATCATGCGATCTTCATGGAATTGGAGGATCATAAAGGCAAGGTGACGCCGATGACCTATTATTTCCGGGAGAATTCTTCCGTTATAGGATACGACGTCGAATCTGAAGAGATGAAAAAAGGAGAGAAACAATTCATTGTGATGGATATGGAACAGGAATATATGGCGACTTTCACGGAAAGTGATGGGCAGAAAGTGGCTATGTCTATGCCCCTTCCAATGAATATGCTTTCCTCGATGGCTTCAAAGGAAATGGAGAAACAGGAGGAAGATTTCACGTTCAATAAAACAGGAAATACCCGGACGATCAATGGCTATCATTGTACCGAATATGTAGTGACCACCGACGACATGATCCAGCATTTGTGGATGACTAAGGATGTCGACTTTAAATTCACATTTTCGGAGATTTTTGGTCAGATGATGAAAAACCAACAGCAGCGTTTCGAGAATCCATTGGTTGATGAAGGTTATCCTATATTGATCGAAATGATCGAAACGAAGAACAAAAACCGGAAAACTTATATGCGCACCAAGGAAATCAAAGAAGGAAATTTCCCTTTTCAGGCTTCGGAATACTCGTATGCGTATTAATCATTTTGGTTGAACGTCAGACCCATCTGGATTCTGAAAAGAAATAATTGTATAGAAATAATAATAATTATCCCTCCGGTTTAATTGGATCGGAGGGATTTTTTTATTGTGGATTCGGTGGTGCAAAGTAATATCCTGGTAAGACATGATTCCCAAATAATAGGGCCAGTCCGCAATCTCATAACTCGCTAATTTTGAATACGATAACCGACCATTTAAACAGGGAAGTGCATCGTGTTCCCGATGACTACAAAATTGAAACGTGATCTGAGGGTATCCACCGGATCATCTCCATCTCAAGTCTCACAAGAACCAAATCAGCCAAAAAGCCAAATGCCCCAGATGCCGTTTCAGGCGCCCCAATGCGATGGTAATTTGATTTTCTACCGTTTTTTCAGAAATATTGAGTCGATCTGCAATTTCGCGATTGGTCAGATGTTCAAAACGGCTGAGGCGAAATATTTCCTGACATCGGGGTGGTAGTTGACCCGTGAAATCACGGATGATCCGCTGTAATTCTTTTACTTCCAATTCACGATTGTCCACTACCTGGTGGTTCATAACCCGTTCCTTCCAGCCTTCAAAAGCCACCATTCTCAGCTTTCCTTTTCGTATTTCATTGGCTACTTTGTACTTGACTGCGGCAAGTAAATAGGATTTTGTATTGGAAATAGTCCAGCTTTCCCGATTCTCCCACACCCAGACAAAAACTTCCTGGATTACATCCATACTCACCTCCCGATCTTGAGTAATAAAAAAAGCCGATCGGTACATATCCTCCCAGTACCGGTAAAACAATGCCGTGAAGGCCATCCGGTCACCCGAAGCAATGCTCTTCAACAGCTCATCATCACCAAAATTCTTGTATTGATTCTTCACATTATTTCGAAATTGGAGAATGCCTAAAATTAGTAAAATATTTTTAACTTGAAAAGAATGTCAATTTTCCCCTGGTTTTTTATTCAATTTGACCGTTATCCGATTGTTGAATTTGAACTCTTTGATGTACTGTATTCAATCCTATTTTCTACTTTTCACCGGACATCTTCCAAATTCCGATGAAGGAATATGATGTCAGGACAGACTTCCCTAATGGGCTAAAATGTTAATTCACAAGATTGTACTGAATTTTTTGACACTTAAAATATGAATAATTATACTACGCTCAAAAGTGCTTAGACGCTGTTTGTTAGGTGGTTATGATGGGTGGGGTCGATCTCCTGTGGAAATCTCGCACAGATTTCATCGCCATGCCTTGACCTACCCCGGATCTCCTTCCGCTTCCATTTTTTCTCATGCGCACTTTTCACGTCTTCATCTCACTTGTGGATTCAAAACCCATAGGTATAATTAGCGCGAATTAGAATAATTCTTACTAAAATTAAAAAAATTAACATATTTCTTTGGGGGATAGCCCGATTTGATGTGCCTGAAAGGGTGAAGGAGTCTGCCAAGTCGAGGCTCGATCATTCGTCTATCAAAATCCAAAGGTCTATGAAAATATTAATACCCTCCTCTTCGGGTTGTATTCAATCCGATAAAATCGGTGCGACTTTACGTCGTGTGCCCATGTCAAGGCATGGATGGATATTTATAGGATTCCTGATTTGTTTTCTCTCACTGGCTGGATCCTCATCCGCCACGGGAAGCCCGGGAAACCACCTTGATTTTTACCCGATGAAAACGATGGGTGAAAGAGTGCCCGCAGAAATTAACGGAACCGTGACCGATGCGTCAGGTTTACCCCTGATCGGAGTGAACATCCAGGTCAAAGGAACCACGCGCGGAACGGTGACTGATTTGGAAGGGGCTTTTACCATCGAGGCAGAGCTCCAGGATTCTTTGGTGTTTTCTTACATCGGGTATCAAACCCAAACGGTGGCCATTGATGGTCAAAACAATATTCAAATCGTCATGCAAGAGAACGTGTCTCAGCTTGATGAGGTCATCGTAGTGGCATACGGGACATCGACAAGAGGGACGTATACCGGTGCGGCCTCGGTTATCGATTCCC
>CALGAA010000123.1 GCA_937952445.1 uncultured Bacteroidota bacterium
GATTTCGACGGAGCATTTACCCTGGAAGATGTGGATGAAAACGCTGTGTTAATTTTTTCCTATGTCGGTTATGAGACCCAAGAGATCGAATTGAATGGACGCACCCAATTGACCGTGACCATGCAGAGCAATTCCGCGACCCTCGATGAATTGGTTGTGGTTGCGTACGGTGAACAAACGAAAGAAAGCGTCATTGGAGCGATCACCACGATGTCTGTCGATGATCTCAAAATACCGGTGAGTAAGATCTCCAGTAGTTTGGCTGGCCAGCTGGCGGGAATTGTATCTGTACAGGGAACCGGGGAACCGGGAGCCGGAGCCAATTTTTGGATCCGGGGGGTCAGTACGTTTGGAGCCAACAACAGTCCGTTGATTCTGGTTGACGGGGTAGAGCGTTCGCTCGATCTGGTGGATCCGGAAGATGTCGCTTCGTTTTCGATCCTCAAAGATGCCACTGCCACAGCGGTGTACGGGGTGCGGGGAGCGAACGGAATTGTACTGATTACCACTAAACGGGGAAGGGATACAGACAAACCCATCATCAACGGAAAAGTGGAATACGGGGTGCTGGCGCCTACGCGGCTGCCCGAACTCGCCACGGCAGAGCAATGGATGGATTATTACAACGATATTACCTTTAGCGCTTCCAACAGAATCCCATTTCCCGAGCATGAAAAACAAAAATACCTCAGTGGCGAAGACCCGGATCTTTACCCCAACGTCGATTGGTTGGATGAGGTGTTTCGACCTTCTACCTCCAGCCAACGAGCCAACCTCAATGTCACCGGGGGAGGGAAAGTGTTGCAATACTTTATTTCCGGATCGTATTACAATGAAAATGGGATTTTTGATCCCCTCGTGACCGAGCAGTACAATCCGTCGATGAACTACGATAAATTTAGTTTCCGGTCCAACCTGGACGTGGATTTGTCTCCCACGACGCGGGTGAGCCTCAGCCTGTCCAATCAATACGAAACGAAGAACCGACTCGGTGTGGCTTTGGGGACGATGTATCAGATTCTGATGACCACGCCCTCGATTTCAATACCGACCGTTTATTCGGATGGGACGTATGCACAACCCCTCGTGGGGAGTAATCCGTATTATTCCCTCAACAGCACCGGGTATTCCCAGGATTTCTGGAACAACTCCCAGGCGCTGGTCGGGTTGACCCAGGATTTATCTGAGTTTATTACCCCCGGGCTGGATTTTAATTTTAAATTTTCATGGGATGCGTTCAACGGCTCTACCCTGGACAAGCGAAAAAGCCCGGCGACGTACTACGCCACCGGCCGGGACGAAAATGGGGACCTGATTTTACATAAAAATTCGGATGGAAGCGATTACCTGTCCCTCGCCCGATCCAATCGTGGAAACCGGACCACCAATCTGGAGGCGTCGTTGAACTACAAACGAACCGTGGCGGATGATCATCGGTTTGGCGGACTTTTCCTGTTCAACATGCGGGAACACACCAACAATTTCCCCGGAGATTTTATCGATGCGTTTCCTTTCCGGAATATTGGAATCGCCGCCCGGGGAACGTACTCTTATCAAAACACTTATTTTGTAGAAGGGAACTTTGGGTACAACGGGTCTGAAAACTTTGCTCCCGGCAATCGGTTTGGTTTTTTCCCTTCCGTCGCTCTGGGTTATATGGTTAGTAACGCTCCGTATTTCAAATCGATGTTCCCGTACGTTTCTTTGCTGAAGATAAAAGGTTCGTACGGTGAAATCGGAAACGATCAGATCGGTGGAAACCGGCGCTTTGCGTTCAACTCTGAAATGCAATTTACCGGAGGGTACCATTTTGGACAGAATGGTCAGCAATGGCGGGGAGGAATCGCCACCGGCCACCCCGGAAACCCTAATGTAGCCTGGGAAAGTGCCCAAAAGCAAAACATCGGTATCGAAATCGGTTTGTTCAACGAATTGGAAATCCACGCCGACGTCTTCTATGAGAAGCGGGACGGTATTTATATCCTGCAGGAAAGCGTACCTTCTGTCGTGGGCATCAACGTTCCACAGTACGTCAACCTCGGGGAAATGGAAAATAGAGGGTTTGATGCCTCTTTGGAATACACCAAAATGATCAATGAGTTTACCGTTCAGGTACGCGGAAATTTCACCTTCAACCGCAACAAGAAATTGTATGACGACAAACCCACGCCGATTTGGGAATATCAGTCCGAAGTAGGGAAGCCGCTTTACCAGCAAAGAGGTTTGGTGGCGCTTGGTCTGTTTGAATCCTATGAAGACATAGAGAACAGCCCGGTGCAGAAATTCGGAGATGTACAGCCGGGAGACGTGAAATATAAAGACATCAATGGCGACGGCGTGATCGACAGCTACGACTTTGTGGCAATTGGACGGACACATATCCCGGAAATTAATTACGGTGCGGGTATTTCAATGGGCTGGCACGGAGCAGACTTATCCCTGTTCTTTCAAGGGGTCGGTAACGTAACCCGGATCCTGAGCGGGAATCCCGTGGTAGGTCCATCCGGTAGTATTCTGGTCAATGGTCAGATTTTCTCCGACCTGGCGGATAACCGCTGGAGCCTGGACAACCCCGACCCCAATGCCAAATACCCCCGGCTACACCTGGCGTATAATGAAAACAACCGGCACAACTCCACGCTGTTCCAGCGGGATATGAGTTTTGTCCGGCTGAAGCACGCCGAAGTAGGGTATACTCTGCCCAAGTTGTTGACCGAAAGGGCCAAAATTTCGAGCCTGCGGGTCTACGTACAAGCCGTTAACCTGTTCACGTTCAGCAAATTCAAACTGTGGGATCCGGAACTCAACACCAACTACGGTGCGATTTACCCCCAGATGAAAACGATCAATTTTGGACTAAACATCATGATATAAAACTGAATCAGATGATCAAATACACATTTTACTTTTTCATAATAGGCATAGCCATCAGTTTCAGTTCGTGCGAAAGTTACCTCGACGTTGAACTACAGAATCAACTGACCCTCGAAGAGGTCTTCGACAAACGGCAAACAACCGAATCCTACCTGGCACAGATTTACGGGTATTTACCAAGCGAGCAAGATATCGTATACGGGGATGGAACCGTGGTCCCCCGGAGCGACGAGGCCCTTTTCTCCTGGTTGTCGGGCGTAGCATGGTTGAATTTTAACAATGGATCCTGGGGACCCACCAGTAGTGCATACCAGACCTGGCAGCACGACTACAACGGCATCAATCAGGCGACCATTTTTATCAACAACGTGGATAGGAATACCGAACTCGATAAAAATACCATCGAGGTCATGAAAGCGGAAGCCCGATTTTTAAGGGCCTATTTTTATTTCACGTTGCTGCGAAAGTACGGTCCGGTATACATTTGGGGGGATGAACCCGCTGACATCACGATTCGACCCGAGGAGATCGATCGACACAGTCTCGAAGAAAATCTGGATTTCATCCTTTCCGAATACGACAAAGCCATCGCGGTCTTGCCCACTCACATTTCCGATGAAGCCTGGGCGGGCCGGTTGACCAAAGGGGCAGCCATGGCGGCCAAATCCAGACTGACGTTGTACGCTGCACGCCCCCTGTTCAATGGCACTGAATTGTACCACGGAATGAAAAACTATTACGGCGATTTCCTTTTCCCGCAGCAGGCTGATCCCAGTAAATGGGAAGAAGCTGCTCAGGCGGCTAAGGCCGTCATCGATCTCAATCAGTATTCCCTGCACCAAAACACCACCGAATCGGATCCTTTTAAGCGGTATATTAAATCCTATATGGGAATCTTCTTTGATTTCTGGAATGATGAAATCATCTGGGGCCGATGGTACAGTAATGCAGCAGATTTTGTGGTTCGAGCCTCTCCTCCCCGGGTGGTCAAAGAAGGGTATGGAGGGTATAGCCCCTCGCTGAAATTGGTCGACACTTACCCCATGCAGGAATCCGGAAGATATCCCGTGACGGGGTACAAAGCAAACGGCGAACCCATCATCGATCCGGAATCCGGATATCGGGAAGAGGGTTTCACCAATCCCTATATCCATCCGTTGGATGACTTTGCACCGATCAATGCGCACAACAGCGTAGTGGGGCGGGATGCCCGGTTTTATGCATCGATTCTGGCCAACGGAATGAATTGGATCAATACGTATAAAGGTCAGAAATTGGTGACCTTTTATACCGGTGGGACATCATCGTACCAGCAGTCCGGGGATTGCGTCAAAACAGGATATCTATGGCGAAGGATGAGCGATCCGACGAACAACATCGAAGAAGGTAAATGGGGTCAAATGGTGTGGCCGTATTACCGACTTGCTGAAATTTACCTGAATTACGCTGAAGCGTGTAATGAAAAACCCAACCGGAACGAGTCCGAAGCTTTGTTGTACGTGAACAAAGTCCGTGAACGAAGCGGCCTCAATAAACTGGAAGAAGCCTATCCGGAGGTGATCGGTAACAAGGAATTGTTGAGGGAATTGATTCGCAAAGAGCGGATGGTGGAACTGGCTTTCGAGAATCACCGGTATTACGACATCAGAACCTGGATGATCGCTGAGGAAGAGTTTTCAGGACCGAACTATACACGAAATCTCCTGGCGACCACGTATGAGGATTCCTGGGAACGGACGGACAAGATTTTCCCGGGTGAAATGGTGTTTGAGCCCAAGCACTATTTTTTCCCGATCCATCAGAGCCAGTTGAACGAAATGAAAAATATTACACAAAACTATGGATGGTAAGCCGTCAAAGTTAAAAATGGAGATCACCATGAAACATATATATAACATTATTCCCGTGGCATGGGTGGCCGTTGCGATACTCGTTTTCGGGTGCGAAGACAATCGCCTCAACGATATCGTAGACGATCAGATTTATTTCCTGAATTCGGGGTTAAGTCACAAACAGGTATTTAATCTGGAGAATGCCACGATGGATGTGGTGCTGATCAAAAGTGGAATCGGAAAACAAAGCGGGGCGGTAACGATATCGGTGAACGAAAGCCTGGTCGATGCCTATAATTTGGAGAACAGCACCGAATTTCTCCCTTTGCCTGCGGATCTGTATTCCATTTCTAATTCACGCCAGGATCTGAGTACGGATGATTACCGGGTCACTTTTACGATCAGTATAAATGGTGCCGGAATCCAAAATATTCAGGAACAAACGGGATTGACCTATGTAATCCCGCTTCAGGCTCAGGTGGCATCGGGTGATCTGGCTGCTTCTGAACCAGAGAAGCTGGAAAGTTTGATCGTTCCCCAGGTGATCCATCCGTATTTGTCCTTCACCGATACGGGCCTGGTTTCGGGGAGAACTATTGTCAACTTTGATTCACCTGACATCATGGAACTGTTTTCTTCAGTGGAAGTAAATTTTCCCAACAATCAGGATATCCCCTTCGATATAGAAATCGATCCTGAACTGGTTCGGGAATACAATGAACGCAATGGTACTTCATTCAAAGTGCTTCATGATGGAGCATTTTCGATCGATCAATCCACACTGACGTTGAAGGAGTTTGAGAATTCGCATGGATTTGGATTTCAAATTCAAAAAGATGGATTTGTCGCGGGTGGTGATCAGTATAATTTTGGTCATTTTCTGATTCCCATCCGGTTGATATCCAAGGGCGACATCCCGGTGGATCCGATGCGACAGACCCAATTACTTCAGGTTTCATTTCAACCCAATCAACTGGATCGAAGCAGTTGGGAAATTGCGGATTGGAACTCGTGCATTTGCGAGGAACCCCAGTACGAGGCCCTGGAGCGGGTTCCGGAGAATATTCTCGACGGGGATTCGGATACGTACTGGGGGTCGAAATGGGATGAACCCAAGCCTTTCCCCTATTATATTGTGGTCGACATGAAATCCGCGCATGAGGTCTTTCAAATTGAGCTGATT
>CALGAA010000124.1 GCA_937952445.1 uncultured Bacteroidota bacterium
GCTTGTCTATACTTTACTGCTTCCACTTGATTTCGATTGGAGGACGGATATATTATTTTATGAAGGCTCACACCCACACCCAAACATCTAAGCTCTAAGCTCTAAGCTCTAAGCTCTAAGCTCTAAATACTTAGCTCTAAAGCTTATTTTCTCACTATCGTTGTGGTAGGCGTGTATATTCCAAATGTAATTACCTGGATCAAACCATCTACAAAGGTATGCTGGATGGTAACATCGTAATTCTCTGCCCCATCGGCCAATTCTTCCGGAGTGGTTACATTAACAGGAGCCAGACCGTAAATCAAATAATGGTTCATTTTCCGGTTTTCGATTCCAGTTTGGGCACCTTCACCAACTGTAAATGAGTATGTATAGCATGAATTCATGGTGAAAAGAAATCCGACAGCCAGGACGAGATAAAGTAATGATTTTTTCATGAGATATGGTTTAATTTTTTGTTGAGATCCCTTCAATAGAAGGGTTTCTTGGAATTTATTTTGTTCTAAAAATTTGCTGATTTAATCAGCAATTACCCTGGTGCGAAGATAATAATTTAGGCGAATTCTATTGTGAATTCTTTGCCTGGCGTATCATGTAGCTTCAGTCTCACCTTCCCCTTTCTAATTTCAACAAATAGGTGGACATAATTTTTACGCGGGATACTTTGGCACTATTGAATTCATAAAATTCAGCGAAGGCGTATTTATTCCCGTCTTCGTCGGTCAAGGTACCATTTGCTGCCCCTTCTTTTCCGTGTGTGACCACGCGATGGATCTCTACCTCGGTCAGCTTGAAATCGGCCAATTTTTCGAGTTCTTTGGCAAAATCATCGCGCCCTTTCAGGGTTCTGTCACCGACAAATTCCCAGGTAACATCATCGGTAATTCTTTACAGGATGGTCCCAAAATCTTTTTCAGCAAAAGCGACAAGGAAATCTTTTACAAAGGTCAGTTTGGGCGAATTACCGCAATCTGGGCTTACCTTAATTTTAGTCATAACGATCGGGTTATTTGGTTTATGTCTGCTCCAATTTATCCAAAAAATGTGAGTTCGACAAGCTACGACGATGGGGAATTCGGAAAAAGAGTGGGGATGGTGTAACTCGCCGGGGTGGAATGCGGAGGACCGCACCTCGGTGGTGTCTTTCACCTGAACGACAAGGCCTGGTGAAAACCGGGGAATTTTTCCCGGCAAATAACCTGGACTTTGCGTCTGGCCTGCTGCTTCTTTCAGGTGGCGGGCACTTCCAAAGTGCAAGCCACCAAGGCCCGCTGTCCGTTTCACCTGATTCCACACGGCCAGGAAAAAACCGGGGAATTTTTCCCCGGCGAAGGACTTGTAATTTGTGCTTGGCCTGCTGCTTCTTTCAGGTGGCGGGCACTTCCAAAGTGCAAGCCACCAACGACCGTGCTGGGTCTACTTTCCAATCAAGTCATAGGCAACCTTACGAATACCGCTGCTTGTATTTTCCTGGTGTGGTTCCAAAACTTTTTTTGAATGCGGTCGAGAAATGCTGGGCATATTTATAACCGACTGCTTCAGCTACCTGCTGGATGTTCCAGTCCTGTCGGGTAAGCAATTCCACCGCTTTTTTCATCCTCAATTCGTGGATATAACCAAACACCGTCATCCCGGTGAGGGCCTTGAACCCTTTCTTGAGGTAAAATTCATTACTGCCTACCCTCCTGGCCAGATCTGATAAGTGGGGGGGATCGATGTAGTTTTGCTCGACGATTGAACGAGCTTGTTCGATTTTGGAATATTCGGATTCCGGCAATTCTGATTCTGCATCATCTCCTTTATCGGAGAGATCCATTTGATTCCACAACAGTTCCAAAACTTTGATCTTGATCAATAAACATTTGAACGGGAAATCGGAAGAACAATGTTCAATTTCATGGATCAATTGCGTCATGGATAAGCTCAATTCAGCGAATTCCGTAAACAGGAAGCCAGATTGGTGGTTCTGAACTGTTGTATGGAAGGAGCGAAACTCTGGAAAGTTTGGTATATATTCCAGGAATGTCTTCGTCGGAAATGAGATGGCCAGCCATTTGGTGATGGGTGGCGAAAGAGTGAATTTTCTGGAATCTCCATTGGAATGAAAGATATTGTGGGAAGGACCTATTGTTCGCGAATTGGTGCCCGGTTGACCCGCTTCAAAATCAACTTCTCCCTTCAGTAAAAACGACATTTCCATATGATCGTGTTCCGCTATCAGTTCGATATCACATATCTTATGGCTCTTCACCTCCAGGATGAATACCATAAATTGTTCGTGTTTGGAAACCCTGTACCAACCCTTTATTTCCGGTAAATCGATAATTTGGTATTCCAGGCTGTTTTCATTGAAAACCGAGAAATCGGCCACATCAGCCTGGTGCACCGTTCGGCCCTCGACGATCAATTGAAGATTCATATCATTTCCGTTTTGCGTAGTTTATTTTCCATTTGGCGTAGGGGAAATCCCAAACCAGCCTCATACTTTAGCCGTCAAATTTAGTTATTAGGAATAAGTCTAAATAAAAATATTCCGTTTATTTTCAAGATTAACACACATAATATCTTGATAGCCAGAGGTGTGTAAAAAATAAAACTATGAAATATATAACAACTGCATTTTTCGTATTCATAACAAGCTTAGGTCTGGACGCGCATGCTTTATTTTTGGAAACCGCTACACAAGGTCAAGCCGGAAAAGGCCACCACGTCACGATCTACTATGCCGAACCCGATGGTGAACGGGAGTTGGTCAAAGACTGGTGGGCAGACGTGAGCGCATTTGAATTGTGGCTTCATCTTCCCGATGGGACCACGCACCAGCTGGAAGTAATACCGGATCAAGACCATTTCACAGCCACCTTTATCCCGGATGACCCGGGAATGTACCACCTCTCCATTTCCCATACGGTAAATCAAATCGCTGGTAAAACGCAGTACGTTTTCAATGCATCGGCACATGTTCAGGTAGGAAAAACGCGTACAAAATCCGATTGGAATTTACCCATCGACCAGGTCGTGGAGATCGATCATGATGCCCGGTTGAAAAGCAAGCGGGATGTTTCCCTCCATTACCAAATCCAGGATAAACCAGCGGTCAATGCAACTCTTTCGGTTTTTTCTCCAGCAGGGTGGAGTAAAGTCGTCAAAACCAACTCCGAAGGTTCGGCCTCCTTTATTCCCGAATGGAAAGGCACTTATTGGATCGAGGCGATCCACAAATCTGAGGTTTCGGGCAAGCCGTATGAGCATGTCGTCCAGATTTATACCACCCAATTGCGGGTGAGGTAAGTCCGGTGTAGTATGATTTATTTCACTCCGATAATGATTTAAACACGCATGATTACCGCAATCATATTGACCTGCCTTTTAGGCTTTTTGTTCTTTTACCTCACCTCCCGGAGGGCTGTCATCGAGTACCGGACCAACCTGATAGACTGGATTGGTACTCATCCTGTAAAAGCAAAATTTACAGCCTTTGGATGGATAGTACTCAGTATTGCTCTTTCAATTCTCCATTGGGGCTTTCTGGGGGGTATTTTTTCTTTCGTGGTTATTCTGATGACTGTCGCGAGCCTTATTTTGTTGTTGCAACCATTGCGCGTTTTTGAACCGGGTACGCTGGTCGTCTTATTCGTATTTCTCGGACTTCTCGAAATGATCATATAAGATGCCCGCTCAAAAAAAATACCTGTCCAAATCTCCTTTAGAGCGGTTGTTGAAAATATCGGCCGGATTTGTAGGCGGGTATATGGTGACCGAAAGTATGCATATGGCTATTGGGGTATGGACGCATATGGGCAATGCGTTGATGACCCTTCGATACGCCGGATTTATCCTATGGGCGTCCCTGTTTATAGTAGCCCTCATCGCTCGGCGGGGGTGGAAAATCTGGTTGATTTACCTGACGATCACCATGGTGTTTGGCGCCCTGGTCTATTGTGGAATAAATACGTAAGAAATAGAATAAAATATCATGTCAAAGCGCGTTTACAATATTCTCTTCCACAGCCATACCATAAGCGGGATCATCATCAGCGCCTTGTTGTATGTGATCTTTTTTACCGGTTCCATTACCTTTTTGCGTGATGAAATCAATGCCTGGGAGCGCAATGAACCCATCCGGACCGGGTACATGGCTGCGGTCAATTTTGATACCATTTTATGGAACCTGCACCAGGCGAATGAATTGTACGGGCGAGATG
The DNA here is from genome assembly GCA_937952445.1 of uncultured Bacteroidota bacterium. Lineage (GTDB taxonomy): Bacteria > Bacteroidota > Bacteroidia > Chitinophagales > Saprospiraceae > Membranihabitans. The sequence continues at coordinate 4,206 of CALGAA010000124.1, forward strand.
TTTCGATGAGCCGGTATTACGACGAACGCCGGATAAATGTGTCGCTCACCGCTTCCCGGGATACCACTTTGGACGCCGAAGAAAACCAGCGATCTTTTGCGTATATGGACGTGGCCACAGGCCAAAAAACCGACTACCGTTCCAATTACTCCCTGGGCGAATTTTTTTATCGGTTGCATTTTTTTGCCCAACTCAATTTCTTTGGCCGTTCGGG
>CALGAA010000125.1 GCA_937952445.1 uncultured Bacteroidota bacterium
GTTTTCCTTAATTGTTGTATCCTGACGGTAGAGCTTTTTTTAAGAGTGGATAACAAAGGATGTCGGAACGAGTCCGGCATCCTGGATGATGAAAAAATCAAGGATCTTTTCTGCAGAGCTGGGGCTCTGCAATCCCGGGAGGAAGCATCCTACACTCAGCTTCGGATATCGGACTTTTCGAGGGGCAAATCAGGTCTCTTTTCGCATATGGGTTGGAGCTGAAGTGATCGGGGTGCATGGTCCTTCAGACATGTGAACCTGTGCAAGCTAAAATGAGAAGAACATCGTACTCGCCATTCTATTCCGCATTTCCCACCTTCGCAACGCGATTGGAAGCATATTTTCCGAAATTGATCCGCTCAAGATCCGATGTAAATTGTTCCATATCAACAGTTGAATTCAGGGGTTTACGAAACGCCCCACAATCCAGGCCGATGCTTTTCATAAAATATTTACCGGCTGAAATTCCGCCGTAACGAACCAGAATGTCAACAATTTCAATCGATTTGGACTGCAATTGCCGGGCCCGGGGAAGATCTCCGGCCACGAATGCGTCGATCAGCTCGTGATACAGCGGGGCTGCATAGTTATATGTACTGCCTACTCCACCACAGGCTCCCATAGCCAGCGCAGAAAGAAGAACTTCGTCTATCCCCCACAACACATCATATTTTCCACCATCAAACGTGAGGCATTTTCTAAAATCCATCAAATCAGGTCCGGTATATTTGATCCCCGCGAGGTTGGGTATATCCCGGGCGAGTTGCAAAAATTCAATCATAGGGAAATTCACGCCGGTCAGCGCAGGAATGTGGTAGTAATAGATGGGGAGCTGCGGGGCTGATTCAGCTATTTCACGGAAGAAGTCGATCAATACCGCCGTAGATTTTAATTTGAAATAAAACGGAGGCAACACTGCAACCCCAAATATCCCTTCCGACTGGACAAATTCTGCCAGATCACAAGCTTCCCGCAGACTATTGGATGCCACCAGCACAATCACCTTAAAATCAGCGGCTTGCTCCTTCCTCCAGGCCTGGATGATTGCTTTCTTCTCAGCGAGGGTCAGCGATATACCTTCGCCCGTGCTACCAATGATAAATGCACCCAAAACCCCATTCATTTTGAGGTTGTCCGCAAGAACTGGAACGCGACCGGGCACAATGTTTCCGAAGGCATCCAGCGGAGTAAACGGTGCAGCGATCAGACCCTTGAATTTTTCAATTTGCATATTTCAAAACATTTTGATGAATAAAACGTATTTTGGACATACAAACCCCAAATCATTACCACAATTGATATCATTTGTATGATATATCAAAGTAATGATATTATTTTCAACAAAACAACTTATTTGACATAAAATATTAGTTTTGCGCAAACATTTAGCGGGATGAGTAAAAAGAACTTAGTAGAACAAACCGAAAAAAAACTCCTGGACTTCCTTTCCAGATCCGGTACAAGAGCAGGGAGCCCTTTCCCCACAGAAAAAGAACTCGGCGAGGAATTGGGCGTGAGCAGAACGGTCATCCGGGAAGCTCTCAACAGACTAAAAGCCATGGGGATTATTGATTCCCGAACCAATCGCGGTTCCGTCGTGGCCTCTCCGGATATACTCCAGCTTATGGAGAAAGCATTCGTGCCCCAAATCCTGGATCAGGAAACGCTTCGGGAGATTTTTGAACTCCGGTTAGTTCTGGAAGTGGGAATTTGTGACCTGGTTTTTATGCGAACTACGCGAACCGATCTGATCGAATTGAAAAAAATAGTAGCGGAGGAATCGAATTCCAATGGGTCTATTTTTGATGTGGAACACGAAATTGAATTTCATGGCAAATTGTATGAACTCACGGGAAACAAAACGCTGAGTCGACTTCAAAGCCTGCTTTTGCCTTCGTTTCAATATGCTTACGACAACCACATCATCGCCCATTCTGAAAATGTGGAATATATGTCCCACAAGGATTTGATTAAAGAACTCGAAACCGGTACCGCTGATTCATTTCGTAACGGCATGCGCAAGCATCTCGAAAATCATTACAAACGCTTGTTCGCGACGACGATATAATCCTGTCCATTACCAGTAATAAATGAAAATGAAGGAGCTATCCCATCCCCTGGATTTATGGTAAATGGCCGTACTGCCAATGAAGATTACAAATCGGAAGGCAGAAATTCCACCGTGCAAATTGGACGTTTCTAAACGATGTCTACAAGAGGGACGCTGAAGAATTTTGAATATCAATCACGCTGTTTTCCGATTTGGGATAATCAAACTAAAGATATAGCTCAACACGTAGCAGGAAACAAATCCGGTCGCTGAAAACAGCAATACGTGCATATGCGTATAATTCGTCAAATAATACTGTATAATACCACTCAAAATCAAACCAACCACTGCCCCACGTCCATGAGCCCGTTTTGTCGTCATGCCCAAAAGGAACAATCCACCCAGGCCACCGGCAAACAACCCTACGTACAGTTGGAACTGATCCCAGAGGGACTGGATATTCATAGAAGCCATCAATAAAGCAAAACCAGTACCGATCACTCCAAAAGTCAACGTCGATATGCGCGCCATTCCCAATTCACTTGTGACACTTCCCCAGGAAAACCGATGATAAAAATCCGTAATAAAAGCCGTAGAAACAGAATTCATACTACTACTCAATGTGGACATAGCGGCCGAAAAGATCCCCGCTATTAGCAAACCGGAAACGCCCGTTGGCAGTTGAGTGACTATATACCACGGAAAAATGGCATCATCGTTGGCTAAAGTGACATCCAAATGCTGTGGATATTCCTGATAAAACAAATAAAGCGTGGATCCGACCGTAAAAAAGATCAAAGTCGCCGGAATTGCCAACAAAGCAAAGGTCCACACGCTACGGTTGGCTTCTTCTGTAGTTGCCGTGGTGAGGTAGCGTTGCACCATAGTTTGATCGCTTCCGCTCGTGATTAGATTGGCAAAAATCCCGCCCAGTATCACCACCCAAATGGTGGGTCGGCGAAAATCAAACGCTGTATCCAGGATTTGGAATTTTTGATCCACTACCAGTTGGTCATATGCTTGCGGTACGCTCAGATCAACCTGGCCAAACATCCAAAACAACGCGAGAAAAGCTCCCCCCATCAGAATGATCACCTGGAGAACATCGGTCCAGATGACTGCTTCAATTCCGCCCATCATCGTATATATAATACTGACTACACCCATGGCAATGATGCAGGCATGAATATCAATTCCAGTTACCAGATTCACAGCGATCGATGGCAAAAATAAGACAATACCCACCCTGCCCAATTGCAAGACCATAAATGACAGACTTCCCAACAGCCGGGTGAGTAGATTGAACCGATTTTCCAAATACTCGTAAGCACTCGTAATGTTCAGCCCCCGGAAATAAGGGATATATAGAGCAATAAGTATGGGTGCAGTAATTAACGGTGTCATTTGGAAGAAAAAATACCCCCAGTCGGTCATATAGGTCTTGGCGGGGATCGCCATAAATGTGATTGCACTCAAACTCGTACCAAAAAGACTGAGACCAGCAGCCCACCAGGGAATCCGACCTCCACCCGTAAAGTAATCCGCAGTTGATTTTTGTCTTTTACTATACTTGACACCGACGAGAACCAGGATCAGAAAATAAATTCCAATGACCGTATAATTGACCCATCCAAAACCGGATCGAATGCTTGATTTAGTTCCCTTCCACACCCAGGGCGTTCTGACTCCGGGATGGATTTCACCACTGGTAAGATATACCTGATCATTATATGCAATCGCATGGGTGGTCACAGGCAGATCCTCCGGAAAAGTATCCAATACCATCCAGGAATTGGTAATCGTATGATAAGCCAGAATCTCCCGGGAAAATCCGTCGTGATGAATAAAAGCACTATCCAATTTCGCATTTAACAAATCCCTCTGTGATTGATTTGCAGCCTGTTCGATTGCGGTAATCAGGTCAATCCTATCCAGTAATTCCCGGCCATCGTCACCCCCCAGAATCAGAACATGACTTGACCCACTTGGAATTGTAGCGGCTCCCATGATGATTTTACCCGGATGAGAAGTATTACCTACAGGGCCGAGATAATTCCATGTTTGGAGAACCGGATCATACATATAGCCATCTCCCAGGAGTGAATAAACTCCCTGTTCGTCCCGGGTTCGACCGCTGAACAGATAAAATCCCTCGACCCGACCATTTTTCTGAACCGCAGAAACCGGAAAGAGACGGGGTGGCCCCGGGCAACCCGGTAATTCGATCCATCCACCGGTGGGATCAAGACGCCACAATTCATTTCCATTCTGACCTGTGCCATGGACCAATATTTGACCGTTGGCAAAACCAGCACTATTCGCCTGAAAACCGTCCGGCAAAGAAGGCAATTCCCGGATTTCCACGTTGCTGGTTTCGGGATTCCATCTCAAGCCCAAAACCTCGGACACAATTCCATCCCCATTTTCACCCCCGATCAATATCAGTTCATCAGCCATTTGGATCACTCCTCCATAACCCATTCGCACAGGCAATGTGGTCCCCGATTCGACCCATTCCGGATCCCCACCTCCTTCCAAATCCAGTACATATATATGATCCCAGAAGATTTTCTCACCCCCTTCCCATGGAGGTCCATAGGGAAAATTAGCGCCACCCGCCACAATCAACTTTTGACCAGAAATTCCGGAATATGAGCCAGCCAGGCCCGGTTGATCATCCACATCCTCCTGCTCCATCAATTCAGGGTTTCCGGGCAGTTGGGTTAATTTATGCCACTCAAACCTGGATTGGGTAGTAGCGTCAGCAAATCCAAAAAGGAAACACAGGGCCATGAGCACTTTCAGACAAAGGTGGCGATTCATTGGATTCAGGATTTAGAGTGGGACATGATGCTATTTATATTACAAATCATTACAAATATAATACTTTTGATTCAACCGCCTGTCTTTCACCCGGTTTATCTGGATTTATTTTCTCCATGGATAGGAATCAGAATGATGGACATCGTCAAAATTGTGGCCGCTTTCATGCAAATCATCCACCTGTACTGAAGCCAATTCAACCAAAAAATCCGCAATCTGATCCGTAGCTTCTTCCACAAATCGTCGACCTTTGTCCGGGGTGGAAGCTTTTGGATCACCCACACCGGTATCCACGGTGGCGCGGTTCCATATCCGATGACTGGTCACCTTACCCTCACGCATAGCTTTGATCCGGTACGGAATACTGGTTCCCGGTCCGGCATCCTCAACATTCCTGTTGAGGTCCGGCCTCAGGTGCATCATCGCCGAGGTTTCAAGTTCACCTGCATGGTCACCCGCATCATCGAAAATGGCATCGGGATCGGCAAATTGCCACCAATTGAGGCTGCACACAAATACCCCGGGATAATCCAGGTAAACTTCGCGAATCATTTGTTTGAAATGATTTCCACCATGTGCATTCAAGATCACCAATTTTTGCACCCGATGGTGATCCAGAACCTGAATCAGATCCTTCAATACCATCAGCTGCGTCGATGGATTCATATTCATGCAAAGCGGAACATCTATTTGACCGGTATTGACACCAAAAGGGACACAAGGTAAAACCACAACTTTCGCACCCCGCTCCCAGGCCTTTCGGGCAGATTCAATCGCTACATCCTCTCCAAGATAAGAATCCGTGCCGTAAGGAAGATGGTAATTGTGGGCCTCGGTCGCTCCCCACGGTAAAACGGCCACATTGAACCGGGTCTTCCGGACCTCCCCCCAATTGGTTTCTTTCAGAACATAAGGTCTAATTTTCATTTTTCTTATTTTTAATTTTAATTCCCGCTCCTGATTCCTCCCGGAGTCCGAGGCGAAATGACTTAAATGTAAAAAAAAGATGTTACTTACCCCAGAAAAGAAGTTGTGTCAAAAAATATTGACTATTTCAATGAATGATTTTTTATATTACCGCTCATTTCGTTTCAAAAACACCGAACACTGGTGATCAAAATCTTAAAATAGATACTCAAAAACGACCTCTTCTGATGATCGACGAGTCCATA
>CALGAA010000126.1 GCA_937952445.1 uncultured Bacteroidota bacterium
TTTGATCTCATGCTTAATTTTCTGCGGTAAGATAAAGGGGTTAAGCCGCGACGGAGTTTTTCGCCTCGCGCTGATGCAGAGGGGCACGTTAATCCTGGCAGGAGTGGGACTGTTCTACCAGTAGAACAGGGGGGAATTGCCTGAGTGGTATAATAAAATATTAACCCATGCCCCGCATTCGGGGGAAGAGAATGGATCGGATGTAGATGTTACGGAATAGGCCATGCCCAATGAGGTTTATTAGGATCTCACATAAATTAGATACATTTATGTGTATGCATGTTCCCTTGAACTCTTCTTTGAAAATCCAGACCATAGCAACTACAAAACATATACTATTACTGCATTATATACATTTCTTAGGAAGATGAGATATGACAATAAAACGTCGTCATTATAATCTCGAACTGCATCGGGCAAATCGTACCTCTTATCATCAAAATGGAAGAATTATACAGTTTTTCCCGACTGAATCTTTTTGATGATTTATTACCGTTGTCCTTTCAGGACTCACCGTAAACCGTTACTTCAGAGAATTAATTTCTGAATTTATGAGTAGACCCTAACTATAAATGACCGAATCAATTCAAAGATATAATCCCGAAACCTCCGTAGAAGGGCTACTGATATATCATCTTTTTGATGATGGTATGCCCGTTGGTTTTCAAGCGATAAAAATACATTCCAGGGCGTAACAAAACCGGCTTAAACGTCAACTGATGAGTTCCCGCGGATTGCCATTTGTTGACCAGAGTTTTTATCGTTCGTCCTGTCAGGTCAAATATATCCAGGGTGACTTCGGATGAATAGGGGAGCTCGTAAACAATCATGGTTTGTTGATCGAACGGGTTGGGAAAATTGGGTTCGAGCCGGGGGGTGGGACCGGATAAGTTGTCGGTATCCGGAGATGAGATTTTTGTCAAAATGTCCCGCTCTGGTGTGTCAAATTTATGGGTTGTATAAATATAAAATTCGCCCGGTTTCAACATAAAAGCAGTATCTGTATCGATAATGGTCAGGGAGTCACCCGTAAAGTAATCGTACCATGTTCCAGGTTTGGTGAATTTGGGTTGACCGGTGTCCTCCTCTACTCCAAAGTTTCCTATTATCGTCGCATCGGAGTGGGAATGTTCCAGCGTGATTCGTTTTATCTCATCCGAAAGTGATGTGTTGACTTTGGTTTGTTCAGAGGTGAAAACAGGGCTGGAATTCCGTAGACCGATCAATGCTTGAAAAGTTTTGTACACATTCTTCCGTTCTGGATCATCTGCATAATCCCAGCGAATGGGTTTATTGCCGGTCCGACCGTTATAATTGATCGGGTAATCGTATCCGAGTTCGCCAAATTGCCAAATCATTTTTGGACCCGGAACAGTAAAAAAGAATCCAGCAGCGAGTTTTAGCCGATTCAAAGCTGTTAGCTGCGATTGAATCTGGTATGGTCCGGAGCCATTTCCGTATTCGAGCATTTTATACATCAACCGTTCTTCATCGTGGCTTTCCATATACGATAGGGTAGAACCCGATGGTAAATTCCGATTGCCTCCGTATACCGCGGAAATATTGGATTTATTTCCATCGTGATAGCCCATGGTTGCTTCACTGTACGCAAAATTGAGGTTGTTCCAAAGAATAATCCCATGACCTTCATCGAGTCGATATTGGGCCCATTCCTCTTCTTCCAACCGCGAAGTTCCTACACCCAAATGCTCAAAAATGACCAAAAACTCTGGGTTCACATTCCACTGCATGTCGGCATATAATTTTAATACCTCCACCCGATCGGCCTGGTAGGCATTCGTACAGGCTTCCTGAGATGACCCCACGCAATTTTGCGTAAAACCCTTTGTCAGATCCCAACGAAATCCATCAATCCGGAATTCAGAAATCCAGTATTCAATGGTTTGGCGGATATAATCACGGGTGGCCGGCGACTGGTGGTTTAGGTCGTGAAATACATTGTATGAGTGCGTCGGATTGGGATTGAAAAATGGATTCTCTTCGGTGGGTTTTCCATCCAGGCACCCGTTGCAGTCGTTCCAAAGCCGGAAGTAGGGATTTTGGCCGGTGGCATGGTTGAACACCACATCGAGGATGACGGCTATTCCCCGGCGATGGCATTCATCTACGAGTCGCTTGAAGGCTTCCGGACTTCCATAATATTTGTCCAGTGCAGAATGAAACGATGGATTATATCCCCAACTCTCATTACCGTCAAATTCACTGACTGGCATGAGTTCAATAGCATTTATTCCTAATTCCTGCAGATAGTCCAGGCGATCCAATACGGCGTCAAAGCTGTGCCGTAAATCAAAATCCCTGATCAACAGTTCATACACAACCAGTTGGTGTCGATCAGGTGGAATAAAATCGGTGATTTGCCACGGATATTCTTCCACATTTTGCCGTACCCAGGTCACGGCCTGATCTGTGAATTGCCCGGGGTAATCCGGTAAGTCTGGCCACAACGTGGAATCGATGTAAACATCGTGATGCGGATCGAGAATAAGTTTGGAAAATGGATCTGCGATGTTTACTTCGTAATTGACCAGGTATTGATACAATATATCTGCGTCGTTTTCGGGACGGGGTAAGGTGATCCAGTACCGGTCCTGCGCGGTATCCAAATGCATGAGGTATTGATCGTGAACACGCCAATTATTGAAATTGCCAATGACATGAACCCATTCCTGCTGTGGGGCATATAATACAAAAGTCAACTCATTGGGATGGTCCTCATTCCTGTTGAGTCCGTCCCTGACCTGATCGGGTAGGGGCTGAATACGTACGTTTGGTTTGATAAGGATACTGAAATCCACGAATTTTTCCTCCTCCTGGTGCACCGCAAGAAGCCGGAAATAGGTATTTCGGTGAATCGAGGTGTCATACTGAAATACCGTATTGGGATGGTCAGTAGTGTGCGTCAGGCTATCGTTCACGTACAGCTTGAAAAAGACCGGAAGGGAAGCCGTAGCCTGGATGGAAACGGGTCCCGCGGTATCGAGGATGGTGAGTGGGGCTGACGGAAGTTCCAGTTTCAAACCAAAACGGCCAACATCGATCACATAATCCTGGGATTTCTTGTCACCGGTGCCGTTTCGGGCTTTTACCAGGAATCCAATGCTTCCAATCCCTTCCCGACCATAAAACCGGGAGGGGACAAGGGAAATTCGGAATTGATTTTCGTTTACGCGCTCCAACCGATGGTTTGCTCCTGAATTTTCCCACGAACCATTGCCGGGGGCGTCCCGTGGATTTTCACCGTTTTGATCGAACGACCAGGCCCAAAGGTAAATCTCCTCTACCCCCCAAATGGCTGGTGAAATACCGGACACGTTGATGGTTATGCTATCGTTTTCACCGAAGACTTCCGGTTCTATCGTAAAGGTAGCTTGCTGAATTTGACCGGAAACCGATCCCAGACTCAGAAAGAAAACCGGAAGTAAACGGCTTAGCCATGTTTCAGAAAATGATTGCATAAAGAACATCATTTTTGGACACAGTATTTACCGTGCCATAGACGTGATCTCACAGTGCTCCGGAGATATGAAACGATACATGAAATTTCCTTTTCTCTGACGAATATGCAATCATTTTCAATTGAGGGTCAGTTCATAGGTATAATTTCGAGGTGATGTCAAATCGAGAATTATGGTGTAGTTTCCACTCTCCTCGATCGGAATATTCGCACCTCCCAGCTCGAGCGTGCCATCCGGTCCTTCGTCGCCATAATTCCAATCCCAGGCATGAGCCTATCCAATATTTTGTGTTTGAGTCATTAGGATTCTAATCGTTTAATAATATCATCCATCAGTGTGTTGGTTATCTCTGAAATTTGCGAGGGAGAATATTC
>CALGAA010000127.1 GCA_937952445.1 uncultured Bacteroidota bacterium
ATAGTACCGGGCCCATACAAATAAACAAAGCTATAAAGGGGTGTGACTGAACGAAGTCCCCGTCAGGGGATTGAATGTATGAGCGAACGTACTCCGAAGGAGCGAATGTCCGGTGGACATTCGGTGAGTGAACCGAGGGCTCAGTCCCGAGGGTGGGCGGGGCAAGGTGAAGGAACTTGAAGCTCCGTCTTCAAGGTGGGTTAGCATTTTTTGAGCTGAAGCTTGTGCGTGAGCTGAGGCGCCTTTGCAGAGGGCTGCTTTTTTGGTTTCTTTTTTTCAGCAAAAAAAGTAACAGAAACCATTTTATTCACATGTAGCATTTACTAGGTCATTTATAAGAACTTGAGTTAGGGTAATGCCTACCACCTTTTGCGCACTTTGCGACTTTGCGGTTCTCATCACCTAGGCCCACCCTCCAACCTTACGGCTAACACTTACTATACCCACAGCTTTTGCAGGTGAGGCATCCCTCCTCGTAAATAAGACCATTGGGATCCTCGCAGGACGGGCACTGCCTGTCCGCAGCTTCTGATCCGTCTGCCACATATTTTTTAAGAGCCCGCGCAACACCATTTTTCCAGGTATTGATGTTGTCGTCGTACAGGTTGAGTCCGTTGATGAGATCTACTACATCGTTGATCGGCATGTTGTGCCGGAGCACACCAGATATCAACTTGGCATAATTCCAGTATTCTTTGTCAAACGAACGGGACAAGCCTTCGATGGTGGTCCGGTATCCGTCCTTGTCGATGTACTGAAAGTCATATCGACTCCCCCGATCTGTTTTGCTTTTGATGACCCATCCTTTGTTGACGAATGTGGGCAAATTAAAGGAATCCTCCATTTTACCCGTAAAGATCTCGTAGGGCTTGTCGTTGACGAAACCCACTACGGCCAACCATTTTTCGTACTCGTTCTGGAACCGGATCACATCGGCTTCAATTTTCTTTGGTCGCTTGGGTGGATTGTACACCGCCATTTGGCTCATCTCCACGGCTTTTGATGTGCCTTTTTCCGATTTGGTTTCGCTGGCAACCAATACGCCGCTTCGGGATCCATCCCGGTACACCGTGATGCCTTTCAAACCTTTTTTCCAGGATTCCAGGTAAATTTCACCGACCGCTTCGACCGAAACGTCGGAAGGTAGATTGATCGTGGAACTAATCGAGTGAGTGACATACTTTTGCACGAGGGCCTGCATCTCGACCCTTCTCGACCAGTCGATCTCCGGCGCTGTCGATCCATGGTAAGGGCTTTGGGTCACATCCGTGTTGTCGGTGATTCCCATCCATGTCCGGAGTTTGGGATGAAACACTTCAAATTCTTCCCAGGAATCACCCATGTCGTCGACGTATGTAATATTGGCATTTTTATCGCTTTCGTTGACCTTGCGCCGTCGCTTGTACGACAACAAAAACACCGGTTCAATCCCCGACGAGGTCCTCGCCAGCATACTCAACGTTCCGGTGGGAGCCACCGTACTGATTGAAATATTGCGGCGTCCGTATTTCATCATCCGGGCGTACAAATCGGGAAATTCCTTTTCCATCATCTGTACAAATTCCGAGGTATTCTCGATTTTGGGGTCAAAATCCTCGAACGGTCCACGCTCGATCGCCATGTCGATGGAACTATCAAATTCACCCATGAGTTTTGTACGCATAACCTCATCGACCACTTTCATCGCCTCGTCGCCGTCAAATGCCAGACCCAGTGCAGCAACCATGTCCGCCAGTGCTGTAAAGCCAAGCCCCGTACGACGTCCCCGCTTCCCATTTTCATACAACAATTTCCAGGTATCGATTTCGACCTGCTTGATGTATTGTGGCTCGGGATCCTGGTCTATTTTCTCCAGTATCCGATCAATCGCTTCCAGTTCCAGATCCACCAGATTGTCCATCAAATGCTGGGACTCATACACCACTTTATAAAATTCATCAAAATCAAATTCCGCATTTTTGGTGAACGGATTTTTGACAAAACTGTACAGATTGACCGCGATCAACCGGCAACTGTCCCCGCCTTGCATAGCGATTTCAGAGCAGGGATTGGTGGAACTATTTTCAAAACCCGGATATACCGATGATGTACTGTAGTCGTGTTGACGGTCCCAGAATATCAATCCGGGTTCGGCCGTATTGTGTGCACATTCGATAATTGTATTCCACAATTCGCGCGCTTTGATGGTCTTTTTATACTGCGGATCGTCGCTATCGATTGGCCAACGCAGGGTGAACTGATCATCCTCATCTACCGCTTTCATAAATTCGTCGGAAAGCCGAACCGAAATATTGGCGCCCGTGACTTTGGTCAAATCCTGCTTGATCCGGATGAAATCTTCTACATCCGGGTGGGCGATGTCAATGGTCAACATCAATGCACCCCGCCGCCCATTCTGGGCCACTTCCCGGGTCGTGTTGGAAAACCGTTCCATAAACGATACCGCTCCTGTGGTCGTCCCGGCCGCATTGGAAACCTCTGCATTCTTGGGGCGAAGACCAGAAATGTCTACCCCTACCCCACATCGACGTTTGAACAACTGCACCAGTTGTTGGTCCGTATACATGATCCCCCCATAGGAATCAAAAACCGCAGGCACAACGACACAGTTGGATAAAGAGGCAATCATTTCCGTATTTCCCAGAGCAGCCATGACGCTTCCCTGAGGAATAACATATTCGAAATTTTTGAACAACTGGTAGATATTCTCCTCGCTCAAGGGTCCCCGTTCCTGCCCATAGGGAGAAAGACTTTGAGGCTTTGGACCCGATTTTCGATAATTTTTTTCTATCCGTGCAAATTCCCGTGCCATCCTCCGGTGCATATCATCCGGGGATTGTTCCAGATACTGTCCATCGCTGGTTTTGACCGCGTATTTATTGATCCAGGTGGTGGCAGATAATTCATCGCCATCAAAATATTTCTTGGATTTTTCAAGTACAGTTTCGTAGGGATAAAACTTTTTGGCGATTGGTGTATGGGTTGTTTTCATAACAGTTGATTTGCAATTATGGGACAAATTCTGAAGCAGTAGTTCAGTTGGTCCCGCGTGAATCCTAAACTACCAGGCCTCAAATTTAGTTCATTTTTTTTCGAAAAACGATTTTTATATTAGTCATTTTTATAACATAAAACCACATATAAGTGTTTTAACATTTTTTACAAATCACCGAGGTATTTCAAAAAATACATTGACTTTCAGGTATATACAAATTTCTAAAATTACATATTATGATTTTAAGTAATTAATAATTCTGATCAAACCAATAACTTGGTGATTATTCATCGCTGCCGGGAAGAACCTCGAAATGCTTGAAATTGTAACTGATCTCCTAATCCGGGGGAATGTAAATGTGCAGTATTATTCAGTATGATTTGCGATGTCTGGATTCTCAAAGAAGGGACTACAAGTTCAAAAGAACAGAAACAACTTTATTTATCACATGTAGCTTCTACAGGATCACTTAGAAGAACTCGAGCTATATCTGGCTTACCCAACCAAAAGGCTTCCATCCCTACGGGATCCTTTACAACCCGTACCGACTGGTCCTGACCACGAGCAGGATTCCGTTCAGTCACGGTTCCCTGATCAAAGATGAATTTTTATTGCCTTTGGTTTCCGCGCAGCTCCATTCCCTATCATGTCTCGCATCCTCGTAAAAAAACGACCAGGAACAAACCGGTTAACCCGGGAACATCAAGAAAAGTATGGATTGGTTGCTGTGGGGACCTACAGGAACCAATCCATAACATCCCAATCCCACCCAACAGGGTCTAATGCACCGGGCACTAATTCGAAACTAAATTTCTATTTTCTATACCGTGGACAGATGGCACTGCAACTTATCATTACAACTCCTTGATCCGAATATTTCGAAATTTCACCTCAGAACCATGGCCCAAAAATCCGATGTGCCCTTTGGTATTTTTCAACCCGGGATGATCCCGGCCGTCCATCGCGCCATTTTTTATCGCTTCCTTTGCATCCACATCCAATATGGTCGTTCCATTGAGAATGACCTTGTATCGGCTGCCTTTAATAATGACTTCCTGGGAATTCCATTCCCCCACCGGTTTTAGATAACCGCGTTTGGCAGGTGCCACTCCGTACAATGAACCGTGGTACTGGTATGGTTTGAGATTCGCATAAATGCTGGCCGTATTATCCAAAATTTGCAATTCGACTCCACCGTACGCAGCATCGCCTGTCAGGGGAGCGCGGATACCCAGTCCATTGTTGGCACCCGGGGTCAGCAAAAACTCAAAGCGGAAATTGAAATCAGCGTATTCCTTTTCGGTGTACAGATTTCCCGATCTTCCACTGGCGCCGGGATCCACCACGATCATTCCATCGATCGCCTGATATTGGGTTTTATTCCCCCGCCATCCGTCGAGGTTGTAGCCATTGAACAGTGGCTCAAAACCCTCTCGTTTTTCCTCCTCCGTCAAAAGATCTTCTGCCGAAGGGATTTCCTTGACGTATATATTCCGGAAAGCGATGTCGGTGCCATGAGCCTGCAGTTCGATCGGTCCGGTAGGGAAGATCGGAATGGAGCGATCCCAGTAGTTTTCCATGACAACATTATCCACCACCAATTCGCCATTGAGCCATACTGATACATTTTCATCCAGCATAACGATCCGCATATGGTTCCAATCCCCGATCGGCATATCGGCCACTTTAAGCGGTTTACTCGGATGGGTTTGGTTGTTGTACAATCCACCGGATCCTACCTGGGCACCCACGTCCGTCCGGGAAGTATCCCAAATCTGCACCTGGGGCGTACCCCGCAGATAAATTCCACTATCCCCCTCATCGCCTATCCGCCAGTCGACGAGCATTTCAAAATTTCCATACTCTTTGTCCGACACAAGGTTTTGGCCATCTCCTTTGAAGTGTATCATGCCATCTTCGACCCACCAATGATTGAGCATGCGTTGATTAGCTGCTTTCAATTTTTCTTCGATCTCCGAATCCGACATCCGTTCCAATTGCAAAGGATTGGCGACGAAACCGTGCCATCCATCCAGGGTTTTTCCATCAAACATCGAAACAAATCCCCGCGGGGCATCGTCCGGAATGGAATTGATGTACGTATTGATGTTTTCTTTAAAATATTCCGAGTCCGGTCCCCGTACGACTTCCTGCGCTTGTTTCAGATATGCGATCGCCAGAGAATCGGTCATGCCATCATCGTTTTGCGGCCCTGGCATCACAATATTCATTACCGCCAATGCTGCCGCATTTTGGATACTATTGGTGGGCACATCGAGAAGTTCACCGACCGTCAAAAGCGCATAAATATTTCGATGCTGGCCAATTTTCTCCACCACTTGTGCTTTAGTATGCGGATAGGGCGAAAGTTCATACACTTTCTGCAATTTCAAAATTTTATGTTCTGCAGGCCACGAAGATCGTTCAATAATGCCCAGTGAAGCTTCCAGCGCAGCGGTACTCGTCGCCGTGTTCCCGATCAAAGGAATGACGATATCGATCATTTCGGCATCGGCCCAGGTTCCGGCTGTCGAAAGAAGCTGATTCGTGGTCGAATCCACCCCGGCATCGAGTATTTTTTGCGCCAATTGTCGCGGTTTATCACCGGATAAATGTCCAATCAAGGGGATGAATCGCCCGTTCTGAGACCCTTCAATAGCCTCCAGCAGATTGGGTTCCCAGGCCTGGGATTGGCTCTTACTCATCATATTGTTTAACGCAGACTGTGCCGCAGGAACCTGATCAGCAGGTACAGATTTGAGCAGGTTCAACACCTCGGTGATGTGGGTATCCCGACCCAATTTGGGCAGAGCTGAAATGGCTGCACGCTGAAGATCGCCGGTCGATTGGTTGGCCAGCTGAAGAATTTGATCAAAATTACCTTCACTGCCGCGATCGGCAATCAATGGCACGAGAGCCAATTGGATCTCCTCCGATACTTGCGGAAGAATAGCAGCGACCTTGTTGACATTGGTCTTATCCGTGCTCATACCAAGTGCGGTCGCCCCGGCTTTATTGACGTACGAAGAATGGCTGGATTGTAAAAATTGAATGACCTCTTCCTGGGCATCCGTGCCATTGAGCTCGGCCAGTCCTATTACAGCTTGAGCTGACACGAGGGTATCCCCACTGGTTAATCCTGTCCGGATTAAGGCTTCGGTACCATCCCATTTCTCACGGCTCAATATCCGGATCGCGTTGGCGAGCGCGATTCCCGGCGCTTGCGCGATCGAACCAGATAGTTCGTTGTATTGACCCGAATCCATATAAGGCAAAGCCTGGGTGGCAGCTACGGCCACTTCTTCATGTTCGGAAGTCAACGCAGATTTCAATTGATCCATCGCCTGGGCGGGGGCTATGCGGCCGAGTTCCCGAATGGCCATAGCCTTTAGCGTCGGATTTTCATGATTGTACAGCTTATTAAAATAGGACACGGCCTCTCCCTGGCCCTGATGGCTGTGTAACGCATTTCCGTATTTAATCATCGCATCGAGGGTAATCCGGTCGGGGTCGTTTTCCAACTGACCTTCAAAATATTCCAGAAAACGGGGATCTCCCGAGGAAGCCATTCCATCCAGGATTAACTGTCCCAGTTCGGTGCTGCTGTTGGCCATATTCGGCGCCAACACCTGATCTTGCTGATCAAACCTCGGGTCAGCCAGGATCTTGTATATTTTAAATCGGGATCGGTTGTCCGCCGTCGACATCGCCGACCATATGATTTCACCACTTTGTGGGCTGGGATGCATCTCAAGAATATCCAGCGTTCTCATCAACAGTCCCCGTTCCCTGACCAGCGGTGCCACGAGCGACACCTGATCGGTAGGCAAAAACAGGGCTAATTCTTCCAGGAGTACCGTGGATACATCGGAAGAAGGATTGGCCTGAATGAGCTGCACGAACCGCTCTGCAAATTGGCTGCGCACGCCGGGACTGGCCGCAGATAAAAATTTACCAATTCCGGAAAGCGCGTAATCCATTTTGACGTTTTGCTCGCCTTCACTGTCCCGGTACAACCGGACCAATTCATCGATCACGTCCGGTCCCAGATTGATCAGCTCCTGAACCGTTTTGGTCAGGGTTTCAAAATCATTCGCCGGAAGTACGTTTAACGCATCGGCCACTTTGGTTTCAAAAGTTCGGCCGTCCTGTGCATGACCAGCATAACTAATCAGTACAGCCAGTAAAAAAGTAAGGATATATTTAAATTTCATTGTGCTAAATTGAAGTTGTAAAATGTCGGTTTAAACTGCTGGCGGATCCACTCACACATTCCAATGTCCCCGCATCGGTTGATGGATCAATGCATTGGCGCCCGGGTCATCGATAAACTCCTGTTTGACCGGATCAAACTTGAGGTTACGACCCAGACGGAGCGCTATTTTACCCATATTGATCAGATTGCAGCTTCGGTGTCCGTTCATTTCATTCAACGGGAATTTTTGCCTTGTGCGCACAGATTCGCTAAAATGCTGAATTTGAGGAGCCGGATCGGGTAAACTGTCGATCAGACCATGGACATCAGCCAGCGAGGACTCCATGCCTTTGTTCAACCAGCCATCCGGACCTTCGAGAAATTTGGCATCCTTGTCCTTATTTTCTCCATCCAGGATGATCTGACATCCATCATCGTACGTATAGGTAATCCGTCTCCAGGTACCCACCGCTTCCGGATGTTGCTGTGGTGCATCGATTTCGACGCTGATCGGACTGGTGTCATCTTTCTCCAAAAGATATTGAACCGGGTCCATATAGTGTTGCCCCATGTCACCCAGGCCACCTCCGTCGTAATCCCAGTACCCCCGGAAGTTGGCGTGCACCCGCTCTTCGTTGTAGGGTTTGTAGGGAGCCGGTCCTAACCACATCTCGTAATCCAGAACTTCAGGAACAGGTTGCGGTTCGAGATTTGTTTTTCCGCTCCAGTAAAATTTCCAGTTAAAACCGGTTGTTCCACTTATGGTCGCTTTCAAAGGCCACCCCAACGCTCTGTTTTCCACGAGTTTCTTGATCGGCTTGACGGGAACACCCATGCCATAAAAATTGGACGTAAACCGAAACCAGGTATTCAACCGAAACATCCGGTTGTGCCGTTGAACGGCATCGATCACGGCCAGGCCCTCGCCGATGGTCCGCGTCATGGGTTTTTCACACCAAATATCTTTCCCTGCTTTAGCGGCCTCGACGGCCATAATGCCATGCCAGTGAGGAGGGGTGACGATATGCACCACATCGATATCCGGATTGAGGAGCATTTCCCGAAAATCGGTATATGTGGTCACGTTTCCACCTGCTGCTCTTTTGGCCTGATCCAGGTGATTGGAATCGACATCGCACAAGGCAATGGTTCGCCCCTCATAGTTGAGATGGCCCCTTCCCATCACCCCCGTTCCGATAATCCCTTTGGTCAACTGGTCTGAAGGGGCTGTAAAATTTGTTCCACCCAGTACGTGCCGGGGTATAATGGAAAAGGCTACGGCAGCCATTCCGGTATTTTTAAGAAATCGTCTTCGATCGTGTTTTTTCATTTCGTATCGTATTGGATGTAGTTAGTAAAATGGTTGCTCAATATAAAATATATATTTCGCCGATGATAAAATTGCAATCCGAGGTCTTGCATTTAATATAACTTTAAAAGTTCTCAAATCGGTATAATCCGCACCTGATATAGATCAACCCATAGTCCGGAGATTCTTGTTCGCTTTCTTTTTTCATTTCCACCAACCGATGCAGGGCAAATTCCATCGATTTCAAATCCGGCGATGTTACCAGAATAGTATCTTCCAATACCTGGATTTCCACCTTCTTTAATTCCGTATTTTCCGAAATCGTCAAAAGAATCACCGATTCCGGATGATCCCCAAAATCCACATTGACGTGATCCAGAATATCCAGGTACTTCATCACGTGTGGGCGGAGCCGGGGACCGGGTTGCACCACCGTTCCTTCATTCCATTGGAAAGACCCCGAAAAGTAAATCACGGTATCCTGATTGGGGTGGTAGGGTATTCTCCAATTCCCGCAAAGAGCTGTGGTCCCGCCAATCGACAAAATTAATACTACAAACACAAAACTCCAAAAGGGATTTCGACCTCTTGTGGGCCTTACTCTACCGATCATCTCCAAAGCTGACATGTGCGATCTCCCAAAAATAAATTTTAAAAGGCCTGTACAAAAAGTTACCATTTGATTCCCTTCATTCAAAATTACGACTTTTATCAGGACCTCCGGCTTACAAAAAATTAAACCCTTCCTAAACCCGCTTGAATTTACCAAAATTCCGGGTTCTTAATGCTGAAATGTCGATCTTTGCAGGTCACCATTTTTCACGTCCACTTGTCTATGCAGGGATTAAATCGACGAATAATCACCGTAGCTGTACCCATAATCCTGGGCAATATGACCCAGATCGTGTTGGGAATCATCGACAGCGCTATGGTCGGAGCCATCAATTCGACATTGTTGGCCGGATCTGCCCTTGTCAATAACTTGCTGAGCATACCCTTCGTGCTGGGGATCGGGCTCTCATATTCCATCTCCCCGCTCGTGGCAACGGCCAATGGGAACAATGAAAAGGCCTACAGTTTCCACATCGGTTTCAACGGATTTGTCCTCTGTTCTATTTTTGCGATGATTTTGGGTGTTTTGATCCATTTGTGTTCCAACATTGTATTTCATCTGGACCAGGATCCGGCTGTAGCGGAAGTCTCCAAAGATTACCTGATCATCATGGGCTGGTCGACGGTTCCCATGTTGATGTTCCTGGCGCTCAAGCAATTCACCGACGGTCTGGAGTACACCCGAACGGCCATGAACCTATCTCTGCTGTCGATTCCATTGAATGCCTTTCTGAATTACATTTTCATCTATGGAAAATTTGGATTCCCCCGGTACGAGTTGACCGGAGCCGGAATTGGCACCCTGATTACCAGGGTTCTTATTTTTGTCGCCCTGCTGTGGATCGTACTCAAATCACCAACATTTCAACCCCATCGGGACAACCTCAGGGAATCGCTAAAATTGAAAAAGCGCACCCTGCAGCAATTGTTGAAAATCGGAATTCCTTCCAGTCTGCAGTATTCGATGGAATCCGGAGCGTTTGCGGTATCCGGTATCATCGTGGGATGGTTTGGGGCGATACAACTGGCCGCCCACCAAATCGCGATCAGTCTGGCCGGTTTGACGTTTATGGTATCCATGGGCCTTTCTGCTGCAGGTTCCATATTGGTGGGAAATCATCTCGGGCGTAAAGACCTTCGCGGCGCCCGGGAAGTGGGCAAAAGGACACTGACCATTGGTTTGATTTACGGCGTTTGTTGTGCATTGTTCTTCACCCTGACCAACGAAACCCTACCCTACATTTTCAACGACGAGGCTGAAGTGATCCAGTACGCGGCCATTCTTCTCATTCTGGCCGGGATCTTCCAGATTTCGGATGCGATCCAGGCGATCGGGGTTGGCTTGTTGCGCGGATTATACGATGTAAAAATTCCGACGGTATTCGTGTCCATCGCTTATTGGATCATCGGGCTTCCGCTGGGTTATTACCTGGCCTTTCACCGGGGTTGGGATGTTCAGGGTATTTGGATAGGGCTCGTAACGGGGCTGACGGTTTCAGCGATCTTGATGACGTCTCGTTTTTTTATTATTTCTCGAGTGATTTAATGACGATAATTGACGCGTTGGTTTGACCGTGTGAATGAGCTTTTCTTACCTATGTTCAAACTTTTTGACATACACGACCTTCTTTACCTCTACCCAGCCAATACGCCACTCCGGGCGTCACTCTGGACTCGATCAGCTGTGAACCCATCGTCACCCCGGACTCGATCCGGAGTCCAGCGGTACATTTCGGCTTCTCGGCACGTCGATGCGCAACAGGATGGTTCCCACAAAGGAACAGACCAGCATCACGACTAACATGGGCAAACTGGACTGGCCGATGATCAGGCTCACGATCGCAGATATCAAAGCACCGCTCAACATTTGCAGAGAACCGATCAAAGCCGACGCTGATCCGGCCAGCCGGTCAAACGGGGCCAGCGCCATAGCCGTGGTATTGGGGGTGATAAATCCGAGGCAAAACATATAAAACCATATCCCCACGATGGTCATGCCCCAAAAAAGCGAAGGAATAAAATACCCCGCCACCACGATCCCTGCGATAATGGTCTGGAGAAATATCGTCCGACGGCTGACCAGGGGACTCGACCATCTGCGCAAAAACAGATTGTTGACCTGAGCGCCAAATATATACCCGCCGGCGTTTATACCGAAGGTCCAGCCAAACTGCTGTTGACTAAATCCAAGTTGGTCCATATATAAAAAGGAAGCGCCACTGATATAAGCAAACAATCCGGCATACGCGAATGATCCGGCCAGGCTGTATTTTAGAAACCAGGGATTTTTGAGGATGCGCAGATAATCCCGGAGTACCGCAGCGGGCCGAAGAGAAATCATGTGATCGGGTTGTTTCGATTCCCGTAGTAGAAAACGCACTGAAAAAGCGATCAGAACAGCGTAAACCGATAAAAATAAAAAGATGGACCGCCATCCGAAATGCGCCACCATGATACCGCCCAGGGTAGGTGCCAGGATCGGAGCGATTCCCATAATCAACATCAGCACGGAAAAGATGCGTGCCGTTTCTTCCGGTGGAAACAAATCCCGGACAATGGCTTTGCTCGTGATCATACCGATACACCCCCCCAGGGCCATGAATACTCTGGTTCCAATGAACACTTCGATGCCTGGGGTAAAAGCGATGGCTAAGGCTGATAGCGAGAAAACAATCAAACCGATGATGGTCGGTTTTTTTCGACCATACCGATCCGATAAAGGACCGAATAACAACTGTCCGACGCCGATACCCAGGAAATAACTGGTCAGCGTATATCCCACTTGATTTTTATCCGTGTTCAGCGATTCGGCTATGTCATTGAAGGCCGGTAGATACATATCGATGCTAAGAGGGCCAATGGCCGCCATGGATCCCAGTATTAAAACCAAACTTGTGGTGCTATTCCGATGATTGTTCAATGGTTTTAATTTATTTGTTTCGAAGTTGGATTAACAACTGCCTGATGGGTCAGTCTGGTGTTCAGTTGCACAATTTCTTCCTACTTGTGACCGCTTCTTTTTGAAGCCTATCGCTATTACAGCAACGTCCATTCAGGACTTTCCAGGCCCGGGACAGTTTCTAAAAGCTCAAACCCTTCTGTACAAACCTATATCTGCGAGTATCCCATCTGCGCTCATCTGCGAGAAACCACTTCCGCGATCATCTGCGAGTGACCCTCATCTGCGAGAATCCGCCATCTGCGCCACGCCTTCGCTGCGATCGTTGCGTGCCCTTCGCCGCGTACGCTGCGTGAACCCTACAACACGTTGGCTGTAGACTTGCCACTGAACTTTCCCCATCTACCCCCATCTGCAATTATCTGCGAGAAACCCCTCAACCCTTATCTGGGAGAATCCCCATCGTCATAATACACCCAAATGCCCCGGGGATCGAACAATCCAGGTTGGCACTACGGTGTACTCCTCATTTATTGATGCCACAGGGACTCCATGGTATTGGGACTGCCGGGAATGGTCCAGGTGGACCCATCAATGTATTTTATATTCCGGTTGAGCGCCAGCAATTGCTCCATATTTTGCGGCGTTAATTTCACATGGATGGATTCCAGATTTTGTTTGATCCTTTCTTTATTCGCCGATTTGGGCACCGCAGCTACGCCCCTGTGAAGAAGAAAAGCAAGCAATACCTGGGCCCGAGACACGCCGTGTTCTTCTGCAATGGAAACGACGACCTCATCGTCCATGAGCACCGGACTACCCGCCGTCAACCGGGGTGGCCGGTCATTGCTTCCGAGCGGGGAATACGCCGTCAACCCGATCCCGTTGGCATGAGCATACTCCACCAGTTTTTCCTGTGTGAGATAAGGATGCATTTCCACCTGATTCATCTCCGGCTGGAATCCCGATTTTTCGGTCAGATCCTTGATTTTCGGAACATTGAAATTGGACACCCCAATGTGTTTGGTCAGTCCTTTTTCGTACAAATCGATCATCGCCTCCCAGGTTTCGATCAGGGGGACTTCCTCCAGCGACACAAATTCATCGGCCGATTTGGGAAAACCTACCCCGTGTTTGATGGCCACCGGCCAATGGATCAGATACAAATCCAGATACTCCACTTGCAAATCTTTCATGGTTCGCTGGATGGCCGGCAGTACGTGTTCTTTTCGATGGGAATCATTCCAAAGCTTGGACGTGATCCACAGTTCTTCGCGTTTTATCTCGCCGGCAGCGATAAGGTCGGCAATCGCCTGACCAATTTCGGCTTCATTCCCGTAGTTGAAAGCACAGTCGATATGACGGTACCCGATCCGGATGGCATCTTGCACAGCCCGATATACCACGCCTTCGTTTGATTTCCATGTTCCAAGCCCGATCATGGGCATTTCATCTCCGTTTTTAAACTGAATTGTTGGCATTTGCATAAATCAGGTGATTAAGTTTTGTTTTATTGTATGAAATGTATGCACTTCCTATTGCTGGATAGCCGCCTATATAACGAAATCCAACCTGTCCGCACAACATCAATGGTTGAGGGTTATGTCTCTAATTACGCTAATTATAGACTTCTACGTCCATTACCCACGTAAAGAGTACTTGAATCCAACTGTAATTATGAACGATAGTTTAACGGTTTACTTTATATTTTTCCACATAAAGAATTTTTGGCTTATTGCCGGGAATAATTCAATGTCGTAAATTCCCCACCCACACACGGTATAAACCACCCGCTCTTCTTTCCAAATCAGGAGCGGCACATTATCAAAGAACAAACCCTCACCAGCCAGATCACGGTAGGTGGCACCTTTGAGGTGCCTTTCAACTGATCCACCTCTAAAAAGACAAAATGGCGTTTCCCACGGGAAAAATGATCAGATACATCCGACAGGCCACAGTGGGTAGCACCAATTAGGTCACTTTAACCGGGTTCCACTGTGGAGGACGAAAATCACTTAAAAAATTCTGTCCATCAGCCATTCCACTAAAACCAAAATTTATGTCGTTGTTGGTATAACATTTTACTGAATAAACATGGCAAACCGGAGACCCCAAAATAAAAAGGAAGAACTCCTCAATGGATTGAGTCATGCCCTGGGATTGTTGATATTGCTCATCGGAATGCCGGGTCTGTACGAAGTGGCCGTGACCCACAGTTATCGTGTGCATACATGGACCTTAATTCCATTTTTTATCGGGATCCTGATGGCTTATTTTTCATCCTCAGTATATCATCTTTCCCCCCGGGGCAGGAGGAAAGACATATGGCGTATACTGGATCACATCAGCATATTCTTTTTGATAGGCGGGACCTACACCCCGGTTATTATGATGTACATCTCCAGCCCGATAAGTGAAGTATTCCTGGGAATCATGTGGACGATCATATTGGTGGGCACAGTGATGAAATTTTGGTGGACGGGTAAATATGATAATTTCAGCACTGGCTTATACGTATTTCTAGGATGGATGGTTCTTTTTGTAATTTGGCCACTCTGGAAAAATGCACCTGCAGAAGTATTGTGGTGGATTTTGGCGGGAGGGTTGGCCTACTCTGTCGGGGTGTATTTTTATAAAAATTCCGATATATCATACTACCACTTCATCTGGCACCTGCTCGTCCTGACGGGTACGGTTTGCCATGTTATTGCTATATACACGGGGTTTCAAGGTTAATTTCAACATGGAGCTTTTGAATCACAAAAGGGATTTCCCCCAAAGAATCCTCTCCTCAACCTTGAGAACACCATTAAAACCGACAATCAACCGCTTTTGGCTGATAAATCGAACGCTGGTATTCCTGGCATCTGGAACGGAATCAACGGGAACCCCGCATATCTACCTTATGGCGGGGAAGTGAACCGGTTCAAGCTATGTCTTTTGAGTAAATTTGTAAAAAGACACATTATGGTGCTTTTACGTCTACTTTTCATAATAGTAATTGAAGGTAAGCTGGAAAAATCAAAGATAAATATGAACATCAAACAATTAATATTCGGATTTCTGACCATAGGACTGATAAGTTGCAATCCGTCACCGAAAGACAAAAACACGAATGAAGTTCATTCTTATTCCGACATTCACAGGGTAGGTGCAATGAAAAACGTGATGTGGAAAGGTGAATTGGGTAGTAGCATTGATCTTGATACCATCACAGACAAAAATGGACTCTACGGGCTTGGACCTGTTAGTTATCTGGCAGGTGAATTACTCATAAACAACGGAAAAAGTTACGTAGCAAAAGTGACTTCGGACTCTACAATGACCGTTGAAAAAACGTATAAAACATCCGCTCCTTTTTTTGTCTATGGTAACGTAACGGAATGGACTGAATTTGACTTGCCATGTGACATTAAGACCATCCCGGATCTGGAGAGATTCATTGACACTAGAACAACCGATTACAAAAGACCTTTTGCCTTTAAACTCATTGGACGCGTTTCAAGTGCAATAATTCATGTTCAAAATTTACCGGAGGGGACTACAGTGACTTCACCCGATGAAGCCCATCAAGGACAGGTAAATTACAATATTGAAAATGAGAAGTCTGAAATCATTGGGTTTTTCTCGACTGAACACCAAGGTATTTTCACCCACCACGATTCCTTTTTACATATGCATCTGATAACTACAGACGAAAGTAAAATGGGCCATTTGGACGAATTGGAAATTGGCAAAATGAAATTATACCTGCCGAAAAGATAAAAAGCTATTGCCACATATAGCTTTACGTGAATCGAGTTGACAGAAATGGAAGGTGAAAAATAAGGTCTCCAGGCTGTGGAACCGGCGATCAGCGCCATTGCCATTGAAATCCAAAGGATGATAAGCAGATATGAATGTAAAACGTGTTGTATGTCGTGTTTCACAGTAAATGCAATAACTTATGTAAATACAGAGATATAACCGAGGGAGAAATCACCCATCCGGGTAGCGACATAAAAAAGGGAGCGTCGTGAATTGCTTTCAAAATTTTATCTTTATTCGGAGCTCACAGGGACCGAGGCTGCAATATCGAAAGTTCAGACGTTGTGAATTGCTTTCAAAATTTTATCTTTATTCGGAGCTCACAGGGGAACACCAGCAGGAACACCAGCAGGAACTGTTGTGAATTGCTTTCAAAATTTTATCTTTATTCGGAGCTCACAGGGTGGACACTGCAAATGCAGGAAATCAATGTATATACCGATATAAAACTACCCCACATTCCAATTAGAAAGTATACCAGTCAAAAGATAATAAAAAGGGTTAGAAAATGCCTTTTTTTAAAAAATGATTGACATGTATACAAAGCAAGAGATAATAATAAGGAGTCACCGTGAAGGGAAGAGCCAGC
>CALGAA010000128.1 GCA_937952445.1 uncultured Bacteroidota bacterium
ATATAAAATTATATGCGGCATAAGATATCGATACAATGCATTGGTTATCTGATGATTACATTTTCCTTTTCCATTTTTCCAATGTACTTCACAAAATCAACTTTTTGATTATATAATGAAAGATTGGTCGCCTTATTAAATGGATTAAACACCAGCCAATTTTGGTTGATAGGAGTAAAAGTGGTCGGAATTATAAGTAGTCTATCTCCGTTCTGACTGGATTTAAAAGAAACGAACTTTGAGCTTTCTTCGCCAAAAATGGAGCGTAGAGGTATATTTTTTCGTGATCCGGTCCAGATGGTTAAAAGATAATTTCTACATTATGTTCGGTGGTGCCAAAAATATATAGGGACGATCGGCACGGCAGTTACAACCATAAATAGATATAGCGACCAACATAGTGACCAACATATCTTATCACATAATTTTCATTTCTGACCATTGAGCAATCATCATTTCCAGGATAATTATTACAAGCTTATCCACATTTGTAATTATAAGGAGTTGTCTGGTCCGTTTCGGAAGTTCGTGGCAGAATCGTCGGCACTATAGTCGCACACCCGTCCACCGGGATGCATTTTACATAGAATTTTTTATGAAATTTTAGTATATTTAAACATTATCCACGAATCATAGCATATGATAAACCGAAGACAATTTATACGCACAGGTACCTCGATGGCGATCGGAGCTCCGTTTATTTCAAAAAATTGGTTTTCCAGAGGTCATCAAAATGGTAAAATGGGAGTGGCTTTATTGGGCTTGGGGAGTTATGCGACCGGCCAATTGGCGCCGGCTCTACAGGAAACAAAGCATTGTTATCTGGCGGGTATTGTCACAGGTACTCCTTCCAAAATTCCGGAGTGGCAACAGAAATATAATATACCGGATGAAAATGTATACAGTTATGACAATTTCGATGAAATTGCCCAAAACGACTCCATTGATATCATTTATGTGGTTACGCCCAACGCCCTTCATATGCCGTTTACCATCCGGGCTGCTGAGGCTGGGAAACACGTCATTTGTGAAAAACCGATGGAGATTTCATCGGAACGTTGCCGGGAAATGATTTCCGCGTGTAAGAAAGCTAATCGAATGCTCCAAATTGGCTATCGGTGTCGGTATGAGAATCACCACAAACAATTAATGGATTTTGCCCGCAACGAAACGCTGGGGAAAGTAAAAGTAATCGACTCCAATTTTTCATTTTATGGTGTAAATGGGGATAACTGGCGGTTTACCGATCCCAAATTGTCAGGCGGTGGACCGCTGATGGATATTGGAATATATAGTCTGGAAGCCACTCTGTATGGGTCGGGCCAAAAGCCATTATCTGTAACCGCGCAATCCTACAAATCAATTCCGGATAAGTTGCCCGGTATGGAAGAAAGCATTTTTTGGCAAATGGAATTTCCACAAGGAATTGTGGCTAACTGTGGAAGTAGCTATGTAGCTCGAAGTAATTATGTACACATTTCTACGGAGAAGGGATGGTACAGGTTGGATCCGGCGTTCTCCTACGGGGGGTTGAAGGGTGTGGTTAACGGTGAACCTATGAATATTAAAAACCACAATCAACAGGCCGCCCAAATGGATGCATTTGTCATGAACATTCGCAACAATACCCCGGTTATCGCTTCAGGAGAACAGGGAATCGAAGATATGATCTACATTGAAGGAATTTATGAAGCAGCTCGTTCAGGTAATAAGGTGCGATTCTGACCGCCGTATTCATTTTTAAAATGCCGGATATAATCGATCCGATTTTGGTATTAACTCAAGTTCCTGGAAGTGAACTTGTAGACGGGTGAAAAATAAAATCGTCTCTGTTTCTTTTTTGCTGAAAAAAAAGAACCAAAAGGAGCAGCCCTTTGCAAAGGCGCCTGCGCGCACGCACAAGCTTCAGCTCAAAAAATACTGCTTTGACGACACCCGCGCTGACGCTGGACCTCATACAGCATGATGCCTGTAGCTACGGACGCGTTGAGGGATTCAGTCTCACCGAGCTGTGGAATGATGAATAATTCATCGGATCGTTCTTCGATTTCGGTAGAAATTCCGGTATCTTCAGATCCGACTATAAGGCATAGAGGCACTGTAAGATCCAGTTGATCTATGGATTGAGTGGCAGAAAGCGAGGATGCCAGGATTTTAATCCCGTATTGTTGGATCAATTTGAGGTACTCCAGCACGTTATTGATTCGGCAAATGGAAATTTTATGTACTGCGCCGGTTGAAATCTTTACGACCTGATCGTTGATCGGTGCCATTTTTTGGGCCGGTACCACGATGGCGTGAACCCCCATTACTTCAGCAGTGCGGATGATGGATCCCAAATTGCCGACATCCTGGATTCGATCCAGGTATAGCAGAAGGGGAGTTTCCCCCTTTTCGTAAGCCCAATTTAAAACGGCTTCCACATCTACAAAGCGGATGGGCGAGGTGTATGCGATCACACCCTGATGGTTCGATTTGGTCTTTTTGTTGAGAATTTCTCTGCCGATTCGTTTGAGAGGAATGGCTTGTTCCCTGGCCAATTGGCGGATTTTAATTTCTTCCGGGCCCCGTAAACTGCGATCAATCCATATGCTTGTCAAAGGTTTATGGCTTTCCAACGCATCAATTACAGGTTTGCGCCCAATTAAAATTTCTGGTTTATCGGCATCCATTTATTCTTCTTCGCCCTGTGATTTTCCCTCACTCGCAGCAATTGCGGCATATACAACGGATGCTGCTTCCTGCGTTGGATCTTCAGATTTACCGGAATCAAAGGTTTTGCCCAAAATTTTTGCAGCGGCTTCTTTGATCTTCGGATCTTGTTCCATTTGGTTTTGTTTCTCCTGAATCTCCCGGGCAATTCGTTCTTTTACCTCTTGTTCTGCAGCTTCTTTTTCGGCTTTCTTCTTCAGGCTATCCAAACGGTCACTGAGCTGTTTCTCAGTTTTGTGCATATCTTCCAATTTCAACTCCTTCGCGTGAATCCGTTCTTCGAGCATGGACAATTTAGCCCGACGGATCTGGGCTTCCAATTGGCCGTCTGCCTGTTCAATTTTATTGAGTTGAAATTTGAGTTCGCTTCGCTCTTTTTTAATCGAACGCTTCATTCTATTGATCGCGGCGCTTAATCCTTCGATGCGGTTAGTGGTTTTGACCAGCGGATCGTTTCCGGAGGCCGATTTTCCGTATTTTTTGGCTTTTATTTCCTTAAACAAGCCGTCCAGTTTGTCCCACACCTCATTGTGATCTTCGCGGGTAAATCGAAATTTTCTAAACTCCTTTTGAATCTTTTTGAGTTCATCAAACAGGTGACGAAGGGATTTTCCATCCTTTATCCGGGTTTCGATCTCATGGAGTTTGCCCAGTATTTGTTCTTTTTGCTCGACCGATTCAGCAACGAATTTTTTTTCCGATTTTGCGCGCAAATCTTTTAGAGAAGAAAATATCGCATTGGTTCTTTTTTTGAGTTCATTGCCATGGCGTCGAGCCAGATTTCGTTCCGAAATTTGTTTTTGAACCTTACCCCAGAACGTCTTCATGTTGTTCCAAAGGTCTTGATTAAATTCCTTCAGAGATTTGGTTTGTTCCTCGTATTCTTCCAGTTCTTCGTTATAGGTATTTTTGAGTCGATTGGACAGAACGAAAAAATTCCATTCAGCCTGTGCCATTTTGAGCAGGTCATCCCGGTCCACTTCGTACTCCCTGGGCAATAAATCATTGGTAAGACTCAGTTCCTTGGTAAATTCAGCCTCAGGTTCAGGAAAAATGATGTCGTTTGAATTATTGCGCCATTCGTTTCGAACCAAATTGTCAAAATCTTCGGTCACATTTTCAGCACTGATAACCTTTACGTCATACGTACCCGCATCTTCATTGAGGTCGAGTGTAACCAATACTTTTTGACTCTCATTTTTCTTTCCCCAAAAAACTAATCTGTCTTTCATAACTCATTCCTTTGTAACTCAAATATACCTTCCATAAATGGACTGCAACTTACCGATGGCCATTTATCGATATAAACATGCCACCAAAGTAGGTGATTATTTCGTTTTACTTGCAGGAATATACCCAAAATCTAGACAGTTGCCATCACATTTTGGACCAGGTACTGCACGATTTGAATGGCATTTGTAGCTGCTCCTTTGCGTAAGTTATCGGCCACCACCCACAAGTTCAATCCATTTTCAATCGATTCATCCCGACGAATTCTTCCAACAAAAACTTCATTTCGACCTCTTGCATTTAGCGGCATCGGATATTCGCCAAGTTCCGGATTGTCAACCACCTCCACACCTTCAGTATTTTGAAGTGTATTGACGATTTCTTCGATTTCAAAAGGCTTTTCAAATTCGATGTTGATCGATTCAGAATGACCGCCATGAACCGGAACCCGAATGGCTGTGGCGGTTATGCCGATGGAATCGTCGCCGAGAATTTTTCGGGTTTCATGAACTAACTTCATTTCTTCCTTCGTGTAGGCATTATCCAAAAAGACATCGCAATGCGGCAGACAATTATCGAAAATGGGATGTGGATAAGCCGGGCTTTCCGGTTTCTGTCCCATTTTTTCAGATTCATATTGGTCCACAGCTTTTACGCCGGTTCCTGTAATGGATTGGTAGGTCGATATGACCAGCCGTTTGATTTTAAATTTTTTATGCAATTCTGATAAGGCAACTACCATCTGGGTGGTCGAACAATTGGGATTTGCGATAATTTTATCATCCGCTGTGAGTTCCCGGGCATTAATTTCAGGCACGATCAGTTTTTTGTCCGGATCCATTCTCCAGGCCGAAGAATTGTCTACTACAAAAGTTCCCACTTCTGCGAATCGAGGCGCCCATTCTAAAGAAGTGGATCCTCCGGCTGAAAAAACGGCAATATCCGGTTTGAGCTCAACAGCTTTCTCCAGTCCAATCACTTCGTACTCCTTTCCTTTGATCGTTATTTTTTTACCAATCGACCGCTCTGAAGCAACCGGCAAGAGCTCATCAAATGCCAGGTCAAACTCTTCGATTACCCGGCAGATTTCCTGACCGACCAAGCCTGTTATCCCTACAATTGCTAATTTCATTTGAATTCAAATTATTTTATTAAATTATGGGGGTCAAAGATACGATTTTTCAGGACATAGCCGCCGATTATGGCCAAATATTATTTCTTACTCCTCGCGCTTTCATGTGGATTGTATGGAGGTTCACAAGAATGTAATTCATATGATTTATTATCACAGGAGTTATTATGGTCAGGAGATTTGGAACGGTTCCAAATGACTTTAAGCAAGGGGTGGCAACTGGCAGATTCTGTGGAGAATAACTCATCTTTGGAATTTGTGCCGGAACAGAAAATGACCGACTTTCATATCTTGTTTTCACTGGATTTCCCACCTTCCACTTCCAATCGACTCGAAATTATTCTCCATCTTGCCGGTCCAGAAAATTCGGATTCTGGTGTTCTTACAATGGCAATCGGGGAATCCGGAACCCGGGATGGGTTGACCGTAAATATGGTGACGTCGGACAATAAAACGGTCAATTACGATTTTTGGTCAGGAAATTATGGGGGAGGTGCTGACCATTCCTCTCTGAATATTTCACTTACTGAAGGGGGGATAATCATTTCCAGCAGGGGCGGGGAAAATCAGGAAACGATCCCCTGGTTGGGTCAAATGAATGCGGACTGGTGGATGGCCAAAATTGCCCTGCGATGTCATTATACCAAAACCCGGTCCAGTCATTTTTTCTTCCATCAACTGTACGGCGGAGTTGATTTTGCACATCAGGTGGTTCGCCCCCGGCCCGGAGAAATATTCATTTCTGAATTTCGGCAAGGCCAAAAACAGGGGTCGAACTTTATTGAATTATTTAGTGGGATCACAAAATCTGGCTGTTTGATGGGGCTGGGGATAGAAATATCAGGTCACCGTGTGAATTTACCACCCCTGACGATCAATCCTGGAGGATATATCGTACTTCAGGAATCCAATTCGTTTCTGGATACGGATCCTTCGGCTCAGGTAATTCACCTCCCTATGCCTGACCTCCAACCCTATACCTCTCTGGATATCGTTCTGTATTATTACGACCGGGTTGTTCATGGTGTCCGGCATACACCGGAATCTGAACCTATGGAGTCAGGATCGGTCGAGATGATCGATATTTCACAGCCGTGTCGCACGGACAATTGGGCGGTGACTACTTCCGATTTTGGTTCTCCAGGAACTGACAATACCCATTTTTCCACGTTGAACCCACCCGAGCTAAATTATGTCTGGGTCACTCCCACCACAGCAGAAGTGCAATTTCCTCATCTGATTTTCAGGACCGACGGGATGGATCAATTGTTTCATTCAAATCTTGATTTTGAGATCGATGACCATCTATGGTGGGGTAAGTCCAAAATAAATTTTCTGTCAGATCCTGATCCCGGACAACGCGTTGAAGTGACTGTAAAGGGTGAGATGGAGACGTGTTTTGGTCCGGTCCTTTGGGATACTCTTTTTATTTCTTCCGCCCCGGTCAGAGGAGGAGAACAAGGTTTGCTGATCAGTGAGTTGATGTACGAACCGCTTCAGGGATGTCCCGAATATTTGGAAATTACAAATATGGAAGAATGGGCAACCTGGTGGGATGGGTTGGTGGTTCAGAAAAATGATCGTGATTCTGTTTCGATTCCGGTGGATGGAGGGTGGCCCGGTTTAGAAAGTCGGTTATTTACTTCCGATCGAAACCAGTTTTTGGATTGTTATCCGGAGGTAAAACCCGAATTGGTATATGAATTGGATTTATTTGCATTGAACAACAACGGTGCGAACCTGGTCCTGACGGCATCCGACCCTTCCAGAAGATTGATCGATAAAATTTCCTATTCACCCGGACTTCACAATTTCCTAATTAAAAATAGCAGAGGTGTCTCACTTGAAAGGAATATCTTTGGAACTATGGGCAATAAATGGCGATCTGGTTTCGTACAATTTGGGTATCGCAGTCCGGGATTTCTCCCGATATGGGATTTATCAACAGGGATTGATGTCGAATTCTCAACTCCTGTTATTTATATCGGTGACGGCCGCGAGCCATCGCGGTTGGAAATTTCGGTGGGATCACAAAGCCTCAGTGGGAGCATAACGATTGAAATATTTGACTTAAACGGAAGAAAAGTCCAAACGCTTGCCAATTCTGTTCCCGTACAGGGTGGCGACGTATTTTATTGGCCAGGACGATTGTCAAACGGACAGTTGTTGCCTGAAGGATTATACCTGTTTTGGGTTTATTATTTTGATTCATTAGGTCATAGGAAAACGTTGAAGAAAACATGCGTCTTATCAAACAATTAGGAATCGTTTGGGCTACCCTGGAGAAATGGCTTCAATTTCGCAGACTGCGCATCCCTTTGATGCTTCTGGTGGTATTGGTTACGCTTATTTGCGTGATACAACCAGATTTTCAATGGTTGAGGAGAATTTCCAATCAAACCGTTTTGATACTTATCCTTTGGTTGATTCTTGGAGTAGCTTTTTTGATGCTTCGGTCAAAGACCCTGTCAATGGTTTGCCTGTCATGCTGTGCATTGCTGTGTCTTCATCTGAAAAATGCTTCAAACATTTCACTGGCAGCACCGCAGGTCGTGGTGGACCAAAATTCTAAATTTTCCATCTGCCATTTTAATCTGTCCTCAATTCAGGAAAGACTGGATGAAGAATTAAAGTTGATCGACCAAATCCGACCCGACATTCTTGTATTCCAGGAATTCACCCCTCAGTTTGAAGACCAGATCATTGAATATTACGATTCCGTATATTCAGATTACACCGAATTCGTACGAATGGATGATTATGGTCAGGTGGTTTTTACTTCATTTCCGGTGCTGGATAAGGATACCTTTTTGATCTATAACATCCCCGTTATCAGGGTGCGTTTCCAAATCGATGAAGAGAAAGTGATCCAATTGATTTCTCATTACAACCTTCCACCTATTACCAGCCAGTATAAGGAGGACAGCAAAATGGTGTTTTCTCAATTAAGTGATTTTATTGCTCAGGCTGGAGAACCTGTTATCTATTTAGGTACGTTAAACTACGTTTCCTGGGATAATGAATTGGTGCGGTTCCGGTATCGGGCCGAGCTCAATGACAGTCGGCGGTCGTTTTTCCCTTCGTTTTCCAATTCGAATAAATCTTTATTTTATGCACCTGTGGATCACATTTACTACAACAAATATCTGGATTGCCTCCAGTTTAAGAAAGTGGAGAACTCCTCCAATCAGAAAATCGGAATTCGCGGAGAATATCAACTGAGCAGGAATGAGGAGATTCTTACAACAGCGAAAGAATAGTTTTGGATATGCCTGGCAGGGCCTGATCATCTTCTTTAGGAATGAAATTCATGCCCGAATTCATCTGGTCGTTACTTTGATTGTATTGACCGTGGGGTGGGTGGTGGAATTAGCTCCAATGGAATGGGTGGCCGTTATAATTTCAATCGGCCTGGTCGTTCAGGCAGAGATTTGGAATACGGCATTAGAGAAATTGTCAAATATTGTTCAGCCCGAACGGGATCCTCGGATAAAAGTGGTCAAAGATTTGGCTGCTTCAGGTGTCTTATGGTGTACTGTATGCGCTATTGTCATCGGAATGATCGTCTTTATCCCGTACATCGCAGGCTGGAAGTGATGGCTAAAAGCAAAGGATAATTCACGACAGGGGATGAAATGGGGAAGATGAATTCAGACCAAAGCAATAGCTGGAATTATCACTTCATTGTCATTTTTCCATACGAATTGAGATCTTGTCGGGCTAATCGAACGTATGTGGTGTCTTTAGCCCGACAGCGATGGGATGGATTCCGTCCGATGACGTTTCTGCCTCATAGTGTGAGCAGTCCAGGGGGTGCTGATGGCTTATTCCATCATCCGCGAATGATTCATTTATCTAAAATATAAAAGTATTAGTAGAATTTAGAGCGGGCACTTTTCAGAGGACTTTTACTTTGGTCCTAATTATAAGGAGGAAAATTAAAAAAAGGCCGCTTCCTATTAATAATATATGCGGATCGAGTATGATTTTTAATCTGGGAAGTAGTCCCTGTTTTTCAATTCTCTTTTACTACTTTTGTGGTTCAAAATTACCAATTAATGAAAACCTTCGGAATTTGCATTTCTTTGGTTATATCTCTGGGGTGTCAATTAATTTCTCAAACACCTTTTACGCTCCAACAAGCACTTGAATACGCAGAAAATCATCACATTTCCGTCCAAAAATCCCGGCTGGATATAGAAGACGCAGAATATCAGATCAAAGAGGTACTGGCCCGGGCAATTCCTTCACTCAATGGCAGTGTAGAGTATCAACGGTTTTTGCAGCTTCCTACCCAAATATTGCCACGGGGTTCTTTTTATGAAGGTGATCCCTCCCAGGGGATTCCTCCTAATCCCGAGCAGGATCTGGAAGTTCAATTTGGAGTAAAAAACGCCTTGACTGCCGGACTCAGTTTCAATGCAACTGTTTTTGATGGAAGTGTATTTGTCGGTATACAGGCAGCACGACTGGCCCGGGAATTGGCCCAATCCCAAATTAATATCACAGAGCGAGATGTGCGCGATCAGGTATACAAAGCCTATTTTGCCGTACTGATTGCAAAACGCAATGAGGGTATTTTGCAAAAGAATGTGGAAAACCTCCAACAGACATTGTTTGAAACGCGGGAAATGTATCAAAATGGTTTCATGGAAAAACTCGACGTGGATCGTTTGGAATACTCGCTTTCCAATCTGGAAATGGAATTGGAAAATGTCCAAAATTTGATTTTTTCGACTAAAAATATTCTCAAATTGCAGATGGGATATCCGATGGATGACTCGATTATAGTCACAGAATCCCTCGGTGAATTCATGGACCGTGAATCCGCCGTGGTGCTCTTATCGGAACAATACAACTTCAGTAACCGGCCGGAGGCCCGCTCTTTGGCGGTAACTGCGGAACTTCGGGAAATGGATATCAAACAACTGAGATTCGGTTATATACCGACCCTCGTGGTTTTTGCGAATTATAATCAGCAATTGCAGGCCAATAAATTGACCGATGGCAAATGGTTTCCCTCCTCAATTGTGGGCGCGAGTCTCACTATCCCCATATTTGATGGTCGGGACCGGGCGATGAAAATTAATCGGGCTGAAGTCCGGTTACAACAACACATGCTGGACATCGAGAATAGTGAGCGGGTTTTCCGGGTCGAAGTAGAAAATGCCCGGAAGGATTTTCTGACCAATCTCAATAAAGTGGAAGATAGCGAGGACAATCTGGATCTGGCGGAATCCATTTATGAAGTAGCACAGATCAAGTTTCGGGAAGGGGTGGGATCAAGTGTGGAAATGTACCAGGCTGAATCTACATTTTACCAGGCACAGTCCAGATATATCAATGCGTTGTATGACTTTATGATATCCAAATCTAACCTAGAAAAAGCACTGGGAAAATTATGAACATAAGACTATACTTATTTCTTATTGGATTGGCCACCTTGCTGATGACATCGGGGTGCCAATCCCCTGACGAGCCGGCTTCCGCAGAATCCAAAAGTTTATCAGAACTCAAGGCATCGTTGTCAGAGAAGCAAGCACGGCAACGTGAGTTGGAACAAGAAATTCAAGACCTCACATCCCGGATTGCAGAACTCGATCCCACTGTACAAAGCCGACAAGCACAGCGTGTGACGGTCTACGAAGTCAAGGATACGGTATTTGAGCAATACATAACCGCACAAGGTTTGCTGGAGGCCGATGAAGTCATTCAGGTGAATGCCGAAACGAGTGGTCGGTTGATCAATCTCCATATTGAAGAAGGAGATTATGTTAGCAAGGGAGATCTTGTGGCCGAATTGGATTTGGAGCAGTTGAACAAACAAATGGCCGAGTTGCAAACGAGCTACGAGTTGGCTAAGGATATTTATGAACGACAAAAGCGATTGTGGGATCAGAATATTGGGTCAGAAATCCAGTATTTACAAACGAAGAACGAGAAAGAACGAATCGAAAAATCGATTGAGTCGCTGGAATTCCAGCTGACGAAAGCAAAGGTTTATGCACCCCTATCCGGCATCGTTGATGAGGTCAGCATTCTCGAAGGGGAAATGGTATCTCCGGGGGCACCCATTGCGGTTATTCTGGATGTCCGGCAGTTTGTGGCGACCGCTGACCTGGCCGAGAACCATCTGGGTAGTGTTAATCTGGGGGATTGGGTGACGGTATATTTCCCAGCTCTGAATGCTGAGACCCGTGGAAAAATATCATACATCGGTAATACCATAGATAAAGCCAACCGCACATTCCGCATCGAGGTCAATGTGAACCGCATTGTCAAAAACCTCAAACCCAATATGTTGGTGGAAATCCAGGTGACGGTCAATTCCATTGAAAATGTATTAACCGTACCGTTGAATTTAATCCAGCAGGAAATCAACGGTAGGGAGTTTTTGATGGTGGTGGAACAGAGCAATGGTCAACCCGTAGCCCGGAAACGGTACATCAGTAAGTCCGAAACCAATGATGAAGTGACAGTTATCCGGGAAGGCCTCAGGCCTGGTGAGGAAGTCATCGAAGTAGGTGGCCGTTCCGTTAGTGATGGGACACCATTGGAAATTATCGAGCTGTCCGTTTTGTCATCCGGATCAAACAGTCAGGGGAATGAGTAAGCTCAATGAAAAAATTGTTGGAAAGCTTCGGGAATTCGGGCTGACAAGTTTGTCGATTGACAATGGCACGACGGTTTTTCTATTGACCTTTATGATCTTTCTGTTCGGATTACAGGCCTACAATTCCATGCCGAAAGAGCAGTTTCCGGAAGTCTCTTTTCCCACCGTTTTTGTCAATACACCCTATTTCGGAAACTCTGCTGCTGACATCGAGAATCTCATCACCCGTCCCCTGGAGAAGGAGATCAATACGATTATCGGTCTGGAAAGCCTGACTTCGGTATCTGTCCAGGATTTTTCGATGGTCACTGTTGAATTTGTTCCGGATATGGAGATTGACGAGGCGGTCAGAAAAGTCAAAGATGCGGTTGACATCGCCAAGAGTGAATTGCCATCCGATCTGGAAACAGATCCTCAGGTGGTGGAAATTAACCTATCTGAAATACCCATACTTTCGGTTAACCTTTCAGGGGATTATAGCGTAGATCAACTGAAAGAATACGCCGAACACCTTGAAGATGCATTTGAAAATCTTACTCAGGTTTCAGATGCGGTCATCAAAGGTGCACTCGAAAGAGAAGTCAAAATCGATGTTGATCTGGCCCGTATGGAAGCTTTGAAGATTTCATTTACCGACATCGAAAATGCAGTCTCCAGCGAAAACTTGTCGATGTCGGGGGGCGAAATCCAGTTAGGAGGATACCAACGTGCAGTCCGGATCATTGGTCAATTTGAAAACATCGACCAAATCCGGAATATAATCGTCAAGAGCGAATCCCAACGTCCTGTGTATTTGAAAGATATCGCCCAGGTTAGTTTCGGGTATAAAGATAGAACCAGCATTGCCCGTTCCGATGGTCTACCGGTCGTGTCGGTGGACGTGATCAAACGTACCGGGGAAAATTTAATCGAAGCAGCTGATAACGTGAAAGCGATTATCGAGGATGCTGAAAACCGTGTTTTTCCTGCTGATTTGAAGGTGAGTATATTCAATGACCAATCGTATTATACCAAATTATTGATCAGCAATCTTGAAAATTCGATCATTTCGGGGATTATCCTGGTCATCCTGGTCCTATTGTTTTTCATGGGCTTGCGCAATGCTAGTTTTGTAGGTATTGCGATCCCTTTATCCATGCTTATGGGTATCCTGTGGCTCTTTTTGACCGATGTGACGCTCAATATGGTCGTGCTTTTTTCCCTTATCCTCGCCCTGGGTATGCTGGTAGATAATGGAATTGTAATCGTAGAAAACGTTTATCGCTATTTTCAACGAGGATACAGTCCTATGGATGCCGCCAAATATGGGGCAGGGGAAGTGGCGGTGCCGATTATTGCCAGTACAGCTACCACTTTAGCTGCTTTTGTCCCCATTGCCTTTTGGCCCGGTATTTTTGGGGAATTTATGAAATACCTCCCGATTACCCTTATCCTGGTGTTGGGTTCCTCACTCCTGGTGGCGTTGATCATTAACCCGGTCTTTACGTCCCGGTTTATGAAAATAGATGTCCGGGCAGACGACCCAAGCCGGAGGAAGAAAAACAAACGATATACGCTTTTATTTGTGGTTGTGCTGGTGGTTATCAGTGTGATTTGTCACTTCGCAGGAGTGGATTGGTTACGTAATCTTTCGGCGATAGCAGCCCTGGTCACGCTTTTAAATTATTACGTACTTCGCCCCGGTTCATTTTTCTTTCAGGATCACATTATGCCCGCGCTTGAAAGAGGATACAATTGGTTTATATCCCGGGTACTCCACCGGAAGATGCCCGTATTTGTATTTGTGGGTACTTTCGGATTGTTGATTATATCAATACTGGCTGTGGCTGTAAACACGCCCAAAGTGATCTTTTTTCCCAGTGCGGACCCTTTATACATCAATGTATTTGTGGAATTACCGCTTGGAAGGGATATTCATTCCACTGACCGGGCTGTCCGAGTGATTGAAAAACAAATCAGCGAAGTCCTAAAACCCTATGAAGAAATTGTGGAGTCCGTGCTGACACAGATCGGAGAAAATACGTCAGATCCCAATTCACCACCAGAACCTGGCAACTCTCCAAATAAGGCCAGGATCACGGTTACCTTTGTACCCACCGAAGAGCGGGGAGGTGTCAGTACGGCTGAGGTCATGAATAAAATCCGATCTCAACTAGATTATTTACCCGGGATCCAAATAGTCGTGGATCAAAACGCATCTGGCCCACCCGCAGGCAAACCTATCAATATAGAAATCCAGGGTCCTCAAATGGATGAACTCGCTCTGTTGGCAGAGGATATGATCACTTTTCTCAATAATCGTAACATTGGCGGAATCGAAGAGTTGAAAACCGATGTCCAGATTGGAAAGCCCGAATTACTGGTCCATATCAATCGTGAGTCTGCCCGTCGGTTTGAACTGTCCACCGGGATGATTGCCTCTGCAATCCGGACGAGTATATATGGCAAAGAAGTATCGAAATATAAAATCGGCGAAGATGAGTATCCCATTCAGGTTAGGCTGGATACGACTTACCGCAACAATATTAGTTCGATCCTCAATCAACGGATTACGTTCCGGGATCCAGCTTCGGGGTTGTTGACACAGGTGCCTATTTCTACAGTTGCTGATATCGAATATTCCTCGACCTACAGTGCCATTAAACGAAAAGATATGGACCGGGTCATAACGGTGTATTCCAATGTGCTTTCAAATTATAATGCGAATGAAGTTGTGGCAGAAATTCGTCAGGCCTTAGAGGATTACCATACTCCTGAATACATTACCTATGAATTTACGGGAGAACAGCAACAACAGGCTGAAGATATGGGGTTTCTGGAAACCGCATTTTTGATCTCCGTGTTCCTGATATTTCTCATTTTAGTGAGCCAGTTTAATTCAATGTTGTCACCCTTTATTATCATCCTTACCGTGATGTTTAGTACCATTGGGGTTTTTCTCGGGTACGCAATAACAGGTAGAGATGTTTCAGTGATTTTTACCGGAGTCGGGATCATTTCCCTGGCTGGAATTGTAGTCAATAATGCCATCATCCTGGTGGATTATACCGATCTTTTAATCAAAAGAAAGGTGGAAGAGCTTGGAGTAAAAAACATGTGGGAACTGGAAAAAAGTCAAATAAAAAAATTGGTCATCGAGGGCGGGGCCACCCGATTGCGACCAGTTTTACTGACCGCAATTACGACCATTTTGGGTTTGATTCCACTTGCCATAGGTTTGAACATAGATTTCTTTACCTTAATTTCAGATTTGGATCCAAATATCTATATTGGAGGTGATAATACAGCCATCTGGGGGCCATTAGCCTGGACGGTCATATATGGTTTAACCTTTTCAACGGTTCTGACCCTGATTGTGGTTCCGACGATGTATTGGTTGGCTTACCGACTGCGTCTTTGGGCTCACTCGCGCCGGATGGCAAAACAATCGGAAGGTTAAAAAAGCAGGTATGGATTTTGCGAAAATAAGGCGGGAATACCGTCAACAAACGATGGAAATCGAATCTCTCGATCCCAACCCAATGCAGGAGTTTCAGAAATGGATTGACGAAGCCCACCGCTACTACGGGGATGAATGCAATGCCATGACCCTGGCTACTGCAAATTCTAAGGGAGCTCCGGCTGCAAGAACGGTATTGCTAAAAGGGGTCACCCGGGAGGGATTTTTGTTTTACTCCAATTACCTCAGTCGCAAAGGACGCGATCTCAGTGAAAATCCACAAGCTGCACTTTTATTTTATTGGCCCCTTTTGGACCGCCAGATTCGCATCGAAGGACCGGTCAGTAAGGTTGCAGCAGATTGGTCAGATTCCTATTTTTACTCCCGGCCAGTGGGGAGTCAGATCAGTGCGATCGTGTCACCTCAAAGTCAACGTATTTCATTACAGGAATTGATAGATAAAAGGACAGAGTTGGAAAAATCCGGTGACATCAAACGACCAGACCATTGGGGCGGATACGAGGTAAAAGGAATGTATTTTGAATTTTGGAACGGAAAAGAAAATCGATTCCACGATCGGTTTGTGTATCAAAAAATGCCTGACGGTCGTTATGAGCGGTACCGCCTCGCCCCTTGATTGGCTCTGCAAAAGGCGTTGTTGATAGTTCAAAATTCTATTTTGGTCGAAGAATAAAGCGATTTAAACTATCATTAACAAACAAGTAAGTCTGTTTTTCATTAATTTAAGGTGTGGGATGCGTTAAAAGGAGGATAGTTAACCTCAACCGCAGACCCAAGCTGACATCAGGGAAGCCGATTGACCATTTATAAAACTTTTAAAAAACATATCGTGATGCGTAAGAACATAATTATTTCCGCTTTAGTTGCTTTATTGGTAACTGTTTTGACAATTGGTGTTTACAACCATTTTTCACAGGACAAAGTGCCAAATATTTCATTTCAGGAGGAATTGAGTGCTCCGGTGAACAATGTATTGTATACTTTGGATGAGAATGGGAATGCTGTTCCATTGGATTTTACACAAACTGCGAAAAAAGTGGCACCCGCTGTAGTCCAGATCAACGTTGAGATTTCAGCCAGATCGGGGAATCGTGGTCGCCAAAGAGAAGTACGTGATCCATTCCGTGACTTTTTCAACGATGATTTTTTCAGGGATTTTTTCCCCAGCCCCAGACAAGCTCCACGAGGGCAGGAACCTCCTGTTGCACGAGGTAAAGGATCAGGGGTGATCATTAACTCCAATGGTTATATCGTTACGAACAATCACGTCGTGGAAAACGC
>CALGAA010000129.1 GCA_937952445.1 uncultured Bacteroidota bacterium
CCTCCATATGAAATGAAAATGACATCATTTCTCCTAAATCCAATCCACTAAAATAAACCAGAATATGCACAGGACCCGGGCTTACCGGTCCCTGAGATAATACCGAGCCCGGGCATATACTCAAAATCCGGGCTCGGCAATCCCTCCATATGAAATGAAAATGCCATCATTTCTCATAATTCCAATCCAATGAATTAAACCATATTATGCACAGGACCCGGGCTTACCGGTCCCTGAGATAATACTGAGACCGGGGCTCGCCGCGAAAATTCGGGCTCGGTAATCCCTCCCTTTCTGGTAGGTTCGTCAGATCAGTTTACTAACGGATTCTCCTGCTGCACCCGGACAAGAGCTGTCGTATCCAGTCCGGCAAGCACTTCCGTATTCAATCCATCTGAAATACCCACCTGTATTTCGACCCGGTCAAAATCATCACCGTTTTTGACTTCCACCAGTGTTTTGGCGTCTTCATATATTATATCCCTTTCTTTGATGGCCAAAACATTGTCCCGCTGATAGATGATGATATCCCCATTTGCGCTATACCCCGCCCGTAGAAATCGGTCATCGGTCTGGGTGACCGCAGCCCGGACTTCAAATTTTACTGTCCCTTCTTCTTTGACCCCTTTGGGAGAAATATATTCCAGGATTGCATCAAACTCCACATCCGGAATAGCCCCAATTTTCAGTTTGATCGGCATACCCACGTCGATCGATCCCACGTCAGCTTCATCCACCTTTCCTTCAAAGATCAAATTCTCCATATCGGCAATCGTGGCAATAGTAGATCCTTCATTGAAATTGTTTCGCTCGATCACGGACGCACCTACCTCCAGGGGAACGTCCAGGACCATGCCTGATACCGTGGAACTCACCTCATTCGCCACTTGTCGGGAATTTTGATCGACCCCTTCACGCAACAATCGAAGATTGGAGATGGCGCTGTTGAGTTCCTGCTGTGCAATATCCACCTGATTCTCATATTGGGAAAGGTTGTTTCGTGAGGTAATCCGGGCATTATCCAATGCATTTCGCCTCAATTCAAGCTCGAGTTTGTATTGATTGTACTGCTGCTCCGAGATCACACCCGCTTCGTACAATTGCCGCTGCCGGGCTTCTTCGGTGCGTGCATTTTCAAAATTGGCTTCGGCGGTTTCTACGTCGAGATTTTGACTGTGAATGACTTTCTGCCGTTCAAGTTCCCGCTCGGCGTTTTGAAGTCTTAAGCGGGCCAATTCCACCTGGGACTGCGCCTGGTTCACGTTCACCTGACTCGGCACCAATTGGATACGAGCGATGATGGTCCCTTTGGAAATGGTATCTCCTGCCTGAACAAATAATTCATCAATGACCCCGGAAACCTGAGGTTTGATATTGATTTCCTGGCGGGGAACGATGGTGCCCGTTGCAACCACTTTTCGGGATATATCCAGGTACTCCGGATTGACTGTCGTCGTACTGACCTTAGCTGTTCTGTTTTGATTGACAAAATAAAAGATCAATCCTGCAGTCAACAGAGCAATCACTACAATGGTACTGATAAAACAACCTTTCTTCATGGAATTATTAATTTTTATTCGTCTTTTAATGCATCAATGGGGTTGACCCGGGCAGCCATCGTAGCCGGAATTAATCCCGCCAGAGTCCCGGCAATTACCAATATAATCAGGGCCCCAAGAGCCACCCATAATTTCACTTCGGGGTTATAAAACATTTGTGCCTGAATATCAGCGGCCTCCATCACAGCATCCAGGCCCCCGATTACCAATACGCCAGCCAATAAACCAAAATACCCCGATACCAGCGTAATAAAAACCGATTCGGTCAAAATACTGCGGATGATCAGGTTGGGTGTAGCACCCAATGCCTTACGAATCCCGATTTCTTTGGTTCGTTCTTTGACCGTGATGATCATAATATTACTCACCCCGACCACTCCTGCCAACAGGGTACCGATACCCACGAG
Source organism: uncultured Bacteroidota bacterium (assembly GCA_937952445.1). Lineage (GTDB taxonomy): Bacteria > Bacteroidota > Bacteroidia > Chitinophagales > Saprospiraceae > Membranihabitans. Next base: position 1,967 of record CALGAA010000129.1, read on the forward strand.
CCACAAAAAGATGGAGATACCGGCAAACAGACCATTGATCCGGTCAAATTGTTCCTCCAGGTTAAAACCGCCGATACCGCGTGGATCATTCGGATCCACGTTGTGTCGGGTTTGTAAAATCGACCGCACGTCGGTTTCGATATCGCTAACTTTGTACCCATCTTTGGCAGAGGCCGCGAAAAAATGGATAATCCCTCCTGTACCAAAAGCCCTGTGCATGGTTGTCAGGGGAATGACTACCGTTTCCAGGGAGCTTTCATTCCAGGGTTTGATCAGATCCGGACCAAATATACCGACGACCAGAAATTCCACCCCGTTAGCGGTGACATACTCGCCGATTGCATCCTCCCATTGCCCGCCTCCAAACAATACCTCGGCCACTCTTTTTCCCAGCACGATCACTTTTCTGGATTCGTCGACATCAGAAGGCTGAATATAGCGCCCTTTATAGATCCGATACCCCTCTACCGAAACCATATCGGGCAATTCTCCTCTGATCTGGTAACTTTCGGAGATCTCATCTTTGGTAATAGCACCAGAAATTGCGGTCCGGGGAGCGATATAATCGATACCCGGTACGTTCTCAAGCAAATAATCGACGTCATCCATATTGAGCCGGGGGACCCGCCCGGGTTGGAAGCCCTGGTAAGGTAACGAGGTAGCGTTCGTCCATACGTACATGACATTTCTGGCCTGACTACCAAAATTACTGAACACTGCATTTTGCAATCCCGAACCCATGCCCAGCATAAAAATCAGCATAAAAATGCCCCAGAAGACGCCCAGAGCCGTCAATGTTGTCCGAAGCTTGTGCTTTCGAAGCGTATCAAAAATTTCCTGCCATATGTCCCGGTCAAACATTGTATTCTTTCAGATTGCTATTAATTTGAACGCATCGCCTCAATGGGGTTGATCCGGGCCGCTTGCCGGGCTGGAATCAGCCCTGCCAATGTGCCCGCAACCACCAAAATCGTGACTGCTGAGATTCCTACCCAGGCATTAATTTCGGGATTACGGAAAAAATCCGATTCGATTCCATTGATGGCATACAGAACGATGACTCCAAAAAACAAGCCCATATAACCAGCGATGGAAGTTATGAAGATCGATTCCGTAAGGATCATCGATACGATGGAAGCCGGGGTCGCCCCGAGCGCTTTCCGGATACCGATTTCTTTGGTCCGGTCCTTCACGATGATCAGCATGATATTGCTCACACCTACGATCCCGGCCAGAATACTTCCTATACCCACAAACCACAAAAAGGCGTTTATCCCCCGAAATAAATTCATGAAATTTTGATAATCCTCCAGCCTGTTGTTCACCCGGATCGCCCGGGCATCTGTCGGATCAAACTGGTGGTTGGCGGCCAGAATTTCAACGACCCCCTTTTCAAGTTCTTCGATTTCTCCGGCATTCATATCCCCCGTGACCAGGCCCAGATTACTGATGTTCTGATTTCCCTGGTACACGACCTGCCCCACACTTATTGGAATGAAAATTTCACGTTGGGCCTGATCACTTTCTTTATTATAAGAGACTCCGATCACTTTGTACGCCGTGGATCCCAGGATGATTTCCTTTCCGATCGGATCCTCATTATCAAAGACATCTTTCCGAACAATTTCACCGATTACGGCAACCTTTCTAATTTCGTCCTGATCACGATCGTTGATAAACCGCCCCATCGTGATATTGGGGTCTTCCAGAAATTTCATATCAGGATGGACCGCCCGAACAGGGTACCCCAGATTTTTATCCTTATACCTGAGGATCATATTGCTGTTCACGTAAATCCGGCCGGCCAGATGGGGTATTTCCGGAAAACGTTCTGAAATTTCAGCGAAATCATCGTTATTGAAAATAATCCTCCGGTTAGCGGGCAAACCATTGAACTCTTTCGAGGTCCATCCACTGTGAAACCAAACGCTATTTATGGCGGAGGATCTAAAGTTGTAGGCTATACCATTTTGAAGTCCCTTGCCCGCACCGAGCAATATGACCAACATAAATATCCCCCAAAAGACGCCCAGCGCCGTCAAAGCCGTACGGAGTTTGTGCTTGCTGATCGAGATAAAAATCTCGTTCCATTTTTCTATGTCAATCAGCTTCATACCTGTTCGGGAGTCAGGATCACCCCGTCTTTTATTTCGATAATTCGCTTGGTCATTTCTGCGATGTCCTGTTCATGGGTGACGATCAAAACCGTCTTTCCCTGTTCGTTGATGTCCTTAAACAAAGCCATTACTTCGTGGGAAGTGGCGGTATCCAATGCTCCGGTAGGTTCATCCGCCAGGAGGATTTTGGGCTCGGTGACCATGGCCCGGGCGATGGCCACGCGCTGTTGCTGACCTCCGGACAACTGCGTGGGCAAATGATCCGCCCAATCGGTCAAACCCACCATATCCAGGTACTCCATGGCTTTATCCAACCTCTTTTTCCGATCAATCTTTCGATAATATAAGGGAAGTGAAACGTTTTCTACGGCGGTTTTGAAATTGAGAAGATTGAACGATTGGAATACAAAACCTATAAATTGGTTTCGATAGTAAGCGGCCTGGCGTTCGGAAAGGTTTTTCATCAATTGACCGGATAAATAATATTCACCGGAATCATATTCGTCCAGGATTCCCAAAATATTGAGTAGCGTCGATTTTCCAGATCCTGATGACCCCATAATAGAAGCAAATTCCCCAGCCTCGATTTCCAGATCAATGCCTTTTAAAACCTCCAGGCTTGTAAACTCTGTCTTGTAGGCTTTGCGTATATTACGAAGTGATATCATTTGACTTGATTCTTATCTTCATCGGTGTACAATTTGTCATATATTCCAAACGCGCGCTTAAAAAGATCGGCAAGTCGATCTCTTTTATCGACAAAACGGGGCTTTCCCATCCTATTTTTCAAGGGCAGCCAGGATTTCGGGTGTGTAGCGTGGAATTGCCCCAGTGTGTGAGGCTACAAATCCACCCAATTTATTGCCCAGTTTAAGTGCTTCCTGTACGTTGTTTTCGCTGATCCAGCTATGCAAAAAACCTGCATTGAACGCATCCCCGGCACCAATGGTATCCGCCACCTTGATTTTCTCGCTGGACTGTACATACATTTCGTCCTGGTACCATGCTCGTGAACCATCCTTTCCCCAGGTGTACACGACCAGCTCTACCTCAAAATCCCGGTTTAATCGGGATGCAAAATCCCGGGCATCCAAATTCCGGCCATAAAGTAATTTCGAGGATAAATTCAGCTCGTGTTCGTTGAATTTACAAATTTTTGCCCAATGAAAAGAGCGTTCCAGTAATTTTTGATCGTAGTAATTTTGACGGAGATTACAGTCAAAGTAGGGCCATCGTACGGAAAGGTGATCGAACAATTTCTCAAAAAACAACCGGTTGTGGGAGCTCCGTTGCGCAAGTGATCCAAACACAACGATTTCCCATTGCCGTTCCCGGACTTTTTCAAAATCCACCTGAAGCTCATCCCAGGCGACATTTTCTATGATGTCGTATTGGGGTTCACCGTCTGCGAATTGAACCTGTACCGTACCCGTAGGCTTGTGGGGATTCCGGTGAATCAGTTCGGTGGAAACCTTGAGATCTGCAGCTTCCGTCAGGATTTGGTCACCGAGCTGATCGGTCCCTATCGCCGATAAAATAAAGCTTTGATGCCCTAACCTGGCTAAATGAGCAGCCACGTTAAAGGGTGCCCCACCCAGTTTATTCTCGCCCTCGATGACATCGAAAAGGACTTCTCCGACCGCCAGCATGTTGTATTTTGTCAAATCTGAACTCGTTTAAGTGTACGTTTTAAATTTATTCCATCAGTGCGCATATTCCAGCAATTCCCGCGGGGTACCCAACTCCTTTGATATTAAACCCGGAAGTAAACTCCACCACCAAATGCCTTATCCCGCATTTTATAACAGTCTAAACCCATGAAATATAATACAGAACCTCATTTTACGTGGTTTTGATTCGGCGATTTGCCCATTCCTTCATAATCAGTAAAAACCCTTTAGAGAAAATTAAAATTTCGTCGCAACAGCGATATCCCAAATGTAGTTTTTATATCCCGTTTTATCAAATGTTTGACCAGGCTATGCATCGGGAAAGTCCGGGCTCATTATAATTTATACCATAAAATGTGGGGGCGGTAACGTTCTAAATTCCATTTTAACAATATTCATATATGGTTTTTAAGATTATGACGTTATTCCTTTGTATTGGGGAGAAAAATAAATTCCCCGAACCATTATCGACCAAAAAAATCAACTATGAGTAAACTAACCAATGTTTTGTTTGCAGCAATATTGGGGCTTTTCATGATCCCCGCCTTGCAGGCACAGGAAGAGACACCTGCCAGTCCAGCAAAAGAAGCCAGTGGAAAGATCGGCGATGCGACCATCACGATCAATTACAGTAGTCCTGCTGTGAAAGGGCGGACTATCTGGGGTAGTCTGGTGCCATACGATGAAATATGGAGAGCGGGCGCAAATAAAGCCACAACTTTCAAGACTGATCAGGATTTGCAGATTGAAGGCAAAGAGTTGCCCGCCGGCACCTACAGTCTTTTTTTGATTCCCCGGGAAAACGGACCAACGACGGTTATTTTCAACACGGTTTCGGATCAATGGGGGGCTTATAACTATGACGAGAGCAAAGATGCTTTAAGAGTAGAGGTGGAACCGACCGAAAGTTCCATGAAAGAGCGCCTGGAATACTCAGTAGAAAATGATGGGATCGTCATAGCCTGGGAAAATTACAAATTACCCATTCGTATTTCGACTCCATAGCATAATACACATCTTTCGGTAAATCAAACCCTTGGGTTATACTATAGAGCGATGGCTATATCACGAGAGCCATCGCTTTTTTTTATTTAGGGTTTACTCATAAATTCGGAACTTAATTCCCCGAAGTAACAGTTTACGGTGAGTCCTGAAAGTACGATGGTGCAACAGCGACGGGT
>CALGAA010000130.1 GCA_937952445.1 uncultured Bacteroidota bacterium
AGCGGAGGATACAGTACGGCATAGGTTACGGGAATTTGACAAGGTCAAGGAAGAAAACCCGGGCACCCTTGTTGGAGTATTGGGTTGCATGGCCGAACGATTGAAAACCAAATTACTGGAAGAAGAAAAATTGGTCGATCTGGTCGTGGGACCGGATGCATATCGGGATCTTCCCAAATTAATCCGTACCGCTGAAGATGGAGACAAAGGTGTCAATGTTTTTCTATCACGGGAGGAAACATACGCTGACATTTCGCCGGTTCGACTCGACTCCAATGGCATTACAGCATTCATTTCCATAATGCGCGGATGTGATAATATGTGCTCATTTTGTGTGGTCCCATTCACCCGTGGACGGGAGCGAAGCAGGGATCCGTTTAGCATCGTGGCGGAAGCTTCAGATTTGTTCCAAAAAGGATACCGGGAGGTAACTTTACTCGGTCAGAACGTAGACAGTTATCGATGGACCAGTCCCGATGGAGAGCACCAGGTATCGTTTTCGGAATTGTTGTGCATGGTCGCTGACGTTCATCCTGATTTGCGGGTTCGATTTTCCACCTCACATCCAAAGGACATCACAGACGATGTGCTGTACGCTATTCGCGATTATGAAAATATTTGCAACTACATTCACCTGCCTGTACAGTCGGGGAACAGTCGCATCCTCCAACTGATGAACCGGACTTACGACCGGGAGTGGTATATGAACAAAGTACGACGCATTTACGAGGTAATTCCGGATTGCGCAATCAGCTCCGATATGATCGCAGGTTTTTGTACAGAAACCGAGGAAGAACATCGGGATACTTTATCGATGATGGAGTTCGCTCAGTACAGCATGTCCTATATGTTCTATTATTCTGAACGGCCGGGTACACTTGCCGAACGGAAATATGAGGATGACGTTCCTCTTGAGGTCAAAAAACAACGCCTCAGCGAAATCATCCAGTTGCAGCAAAAAATTTCACAGGCGCACAACGACAGAGATCTTGGAAAGACATTCAAGGTTCTCATCGAAGGTGATTCCAGGAAATCCAAAGAGGATTTCAGGGGTAGAAATTCTCAAAACAAAATGATCGTATTCCCGAAAGTTGCGGACCATAAACCCGGTGATTATGTGCATGTAAAAGTCACAGAAGCATCGAGTGCCACATTGCTGGGAAATATTGTCACACTATGAATCCAACCATCCAGGGGATAAAAAGCCGGTACGGCCTGATCGGAAATTCCGAGGGTCTGAACGATGCCTTACGCAAGGCAATCCGGGTCGCTGGAACAGACCTGACGGTGTTGATTACAGGAGAGAGCGGGGTGGGGAAAGAAGTTATCTCCAAGATTATCCATCAGCACAGTCCACGCAAACACAATGCATTTATCGCGATCAACTGTGGGGCGATTCCGGAAGGCACCATCAATTCGGAGCTATTCGGTCACGAAAAAGGATCGTTTACCGGGGCCACGGCTGATCGAAAAGGTTATTTTGAAACGGTGGATGGCGGAACCATTTTTCTCGATGAAATCGGTGAATTACCCCTGGACACTCAGTCCTATCTACTCAGGGTTTTGGAGAACGGGGAATTTATCCGGGTAGGATCCTCCGCTGTGTTGCATACCGACGTGCGGATTATCGCCGCGACCAATGTGGATCTGTACGAACAGGTCGAAAAAGGTAAATTCCGGCGTGATCTATACTATCGATTGAATACTGTGCCCATAGAAATACCGCCCCTGCGTGAACGGCGGGAAGACATCTGGATGATATTCCGAAAATTTAGTCTGGACATCGCTGAACGCCACCGGATTGACCCCATTACCCTTACGCCCGAAGCCAAAGCACTTCTCATGCGGTACCAATGGCCCGGGAATATCCGTGAACTTCGCAACGTAGCGGAGCAACTGTCGATTATGTCCGAACGCCGTACCATCGACGAAGAGGATCTGCTGGAAGTATTGCCCGACCTCAATAAACGATACCTCCCCGCCCGCACGCACGATTTGAGTAAAGCCGAAGACAATTTGCAGGAAAGGGAAATTTTATATAAACTGTTATTCGACATGAAGGCTGATCTCAACGAACTCAAATCGTTGGTTTTTGGCCTCATCAAAAAGAATAAACTCGACGTTCCGGATTCGGAAAGCATACTGAGTTTACCCGAGAGAGCGGGCTTGAGCTCCTGGTACAATGCCCATTCGGCCAGCATCGACAAGTCACAAAGCGATGAATTGACCCCCCTGCGCAAAGAAGAGATTCCATCCATTATTATTCCCGACAATCAGAAAAGTCATAAATATTACGAAGATTCTGAACCAGTAGAAGAAAGTTTGTCGTTGGAAGACATGGAAAAGGAAATGATTCGAAAGGCTTTGAAAAAATACAATGGCAAACGAAAGGATGCGGCTGAAGAACTGGGTATTTCCGAGCGTACGCTTTACCGGAAAATCAAACAATACGAACTCGAATGACGATGAAACGGTATTTGGATTACACATTTGGCCCCTTAAAAAATGATGCGCTGCTTGCGGCGATGGGCATTATTTTTTTCACCCTGACCTCCTGCTATTCATTTAAGGGTGTGAGTATTCCGGAAGAGGTCACTACCTTTTATGTGGACGAGTTTGAAATCAGTAACCGTGCACTCAAAGCACCGCGACAATTGGGAACCGTTTTCACCGATCAGTTTAAGCAAAAGGTTTTACGGGAATCCCGCCTTACTTTTGATGAAGTCAATCCCAATGTGGAATTCAACGGTGAAATCACGCAGTTTGCCATCCGATCAGTCGCGCCCCAACCCGATGAAACCACGGCATTTAGCCGGCTGGATATCACCATTCAGGTCAATTATATCGATTATATGGACGAAGAAAATAACTGGACGAAATCCTTTTCTGATTTCAGAAACTTTGAGCGAAATGTAAACTTTCTGGATGTTCAGGATCAGTTGGTCATGGAGATCTTTGATCAAATCAGTGAAGATGTTTTCAATGAAACCTTCTCAAACTGGTAGACTATGAATTCACCCGCATATTACATCCTGGACCCGCTCAGATTGGAAGAAATAGACTACGAAGATCTGCTTATCAGCATGGAAGAACATCCTACCAAAACCGAGGTAGCTTTTGTGACTTTACTCAAACAAAAGTTTGCATTCGGCCGGGTAGATGATGAGTTGGTCCATCACCTGATCGCCATCGAAAACGACAAGAATGCCCTCCAGGATATGTTGCAGGTCGTCCAGCGATTCCCCGCCAAATCCGATCTGCCTCATACGGTATCCGACACCCCGGAAGGGCCTTTAAACAATCCCGAAGAGAATGATCGAAAAAATGGCGAAAATGGAACTTCCTCCAACGATTTCCCACCCGAAAACCAGTATAGTGAATTTCAAACACCTATAGAAGAAGACGAAGAGGAAATCGCACCGGACGAGGTGAATATCCAACCTGAGCATATGGCAACCGAGACGGATGAGTTGGAAAAAATATCGGACGGGATTGAACCAGAAAAAGGGGATGGGGAAATCGAGGATCAGGATTATGACACACAGGCACAGATCATCAGTGAAGACAAACATCCGGATAATTTGGATTTTTCTTCCCCCGACGTAGAATCCAACATGGAGGGTGACAAAAATCGCCCTGAGGAGTTCACAAAAACACCGCTGGAGAAGAAGGAACGACCCAAATTGAAGAAAAAGAAGAAAAAGAAAAAGAAAAAATCCAACCTGGAAAGATACGTTTCCCGAAAAAATCAGAAGGAGAGCGAGAGGAAAAACGCTGGAGACGACGAATCGGAAGATGGGGAAATGAGTTTTACCTCCTGGCTACGTGATCGTGATGCGAACCCGGGTACAGCCAGGGAATTTAAACGGAATAAAAAAGGCATTAAAAAGAAGAAAATCCGGAAGAAAACTCGCGCTGAAAAGCTGGCCGAAAAAAGTATAGCTGAAAACGAAGAAGTCGTCAGTGAAACGCTGGCTGATCTGTATACCAAACAAGGTCTATTGGAAAAGGCGATAGGGATGTATGAAAAATTAAGTTTGAAGTTTCCGGAAAAAAGTGGTTACTTTGCAGGACGTATAGAAGAAATCCATAAATCAAAATCAGAATAGCGTCATGGTAACAGCAATGACAATACTTATCGCGATCATCAGCGTCCTACTCATGCTGGTGGTTCTCATCCAAAACCCCAAAGGCGGTGGTGTCGACTCTACGTTTGGGGGGCAAAGCGCGAATCAAATGTTTGGGGCTGCTCGCAGTACCAATCTCGTGGAAAAAGCAACCTGGGGTTTGGCTATATTACTCGTGGTATTATGTATTATTACGACCATCATTGTGAGCAATACAGGAGGAGGATCAACGATTCCGCTCCTTTCTGAATAGTTCAAAAAAATACACCTACTTATGTCAAAATGTCCTTGGAATTCCAGGGACATTTTTTTTTTGCGTCTATGTCGGAATTATTTTCAGCACCCTTGCCACTTTGTCAGTAAAAAGCCCATTGGCATTAAAAATGCATTATGGGAAGCTGTACGAAAAATTTTATTTTTTTAACTATAAAAAACCTTAGGTGTTATGATGAAGCCAATCAACGACAGAGTAGTGGTAAAACCTGCTCCCGCTGATGAAAAAACCAAGGGGGGTATTATTATCCCCGATACTGCGAAAGAAAAACCTCAACGAGGTGAAGTCGTAGCAGTCGGTCCCGGAAAGGACGGAAACGAAATGACTGTTTCCAAAGGAGACATCGTTCTCTATGGCAAATACGCCGGTCAGGAAATCTCCTGGGAAGGAACCGATTATTTGATCATGCGGGAGGATGACATCCTGGTTATACTTGAAGGATAACCGATCCCTCCTTTTTTTATTCTATTAACTAATATTAAAATCTTATTACAATGGCTAAAGAAATTAGCTTTAACCTGGACGCGAGAAATAAACTCAAATCCGGCGTCGATCAACTAGCGAATGCAGTTAAAATAACGCTGGGGCCAAAAGGTCGTAACGTAGTACTACAAAAATCATTTGGAGCTCCTGCAGTCACCAAAGACGGTGTGACTGTAGCCAAAGAAATCGAATTGAAAGATCCCATTGAAAACATGGGTGCTCAAATGGTCAAGGAGGTAGCTTCCAAAACAGGTGATATCGCTGGTGACGGTACCACGACTGCTACAGTTCTGGCACAGTCTATGATTCAGGCTGGAATGAAAAACGTAACCGCCGGAGCAAATCCCATGGACCTGAAGCGCGGTATTGACCTTGCGGTAAAAAAAGTGGTTGAAAACTTAAAAAGCCAAACCGAGAGGATCGAAAATGATCTGGATAAAGTAAAACAAGTAGCTGCCATTTCAGCGAACAACGATCAGGAAATTGGAGAGTTGATCGCCGATGCTATGAAACGGGTCACCAAAGACGGTGTAATTACTGTGGAAGAATCGAAGGGAACGGATACTTATGTGGATGAGGTGATCGGCATGCAGTTTGACCGGGGGTACTTGTCGCCATACTTTGTCACCGATACGGAAGACATGGTCGCCGAGTATGATGATGCTCTAATCCTGATCCACGACAAGAAAGTTTCCAATATGCAGGAAATCCTGCCCATTTTGGAAAAAGCCGTGGGCTCTGGTAAGCCTTTACTGATAATCGCCGAGGATATTGACAGCCAGGCCCTGGGAGTACTGGTCGTTAACCGCCTACGTGCCCAGTTGAAAGTCGTAGCTGTTAAAGCTCCTGGATTTGGAGACCGCCGAAAAGCCATGCTGGAGGATATTGCGATTCTGACTGGTGGTACGGTGATCAGCGAAGAAAAAGGATACAAACTCGAAAATACAGAGTTGGAACACCTGGGTACAGCTGAAAAAATATCGGTTGATAAAGACAATACGACCATCGTCAATGGCCGGGGAGATCAAAATCTGATCGACGCCCGGATCAATCAAATCAAACAACAAATCGAAACCACGACTTCTGAATACGATAAAGAAAAGCTTCAGGAGCGATTGGCTAAATTAGCCGGTGGTGTCGCAGTATTGTATGTTGGTGCCGCTACTGAAACAGAGATGAAAGAGAAAAAAGACCGGGTAGATGATGCACTACACGCCACTCGTGCTGCTGTTGAGGAAGGAATCGTAGCTGGTGGAGGTGTTGCCCTGGTCCGGGCCATCGAAAGCCTTGACGGTTTAGAAGGAAGCAACCAGGATGAAAATATTGGAATCCAAATCATCCGAAATGCCCTGGAAGCTCCTATTCGTGCGATTTCCAATAACGCTGGAGTGGAAGGCTCCGTCATATTACAGAAAGTAAAAGAAGGTTCTGGAGCATTCGGGTACAACGCCCGCACGGACGAATACCTTGACTTGAAAAAAGCAGGAGTAATCGATCCTACAAAAGTTACGCGTATATCTCTAGAAAATGCAGCTTCTATCGCTGGTATGATCCTGACTACTGATTGCGTCGTAAGCGAATTACCAAGTGAAAATGACAACGCCGCAATGCCAGGCGGAATGCCCGGCGGCGGAATGGGAGGTATGATGTAAATCATCCAACTTTTTGCAAAAATAAAAACCGGAAATCCTGCGGGATCTTCCGGTTTTTATTTTTGTGCTTTGTGCTTCCTTCTCATATCCACTCCAGGTACCACCCCCCACCCTGCTGTGAGTGATTCAATATTTTACTGTTGCCTGCGTTAATAAAACGATGCTCAATCGCGTCCGCTGTAAGTTCTTTTCGGGATAAAAATAATTCGTAGCTGATGAAAAACGAATCAATCTGGAAGTCCGGTGCACCGGATACCCTGCGGTATCCTGGACTCTCTTCGGACGTTGAAGCAGAGGTGGCCATCATAGGAGGTGGGATAACCGGATTATCCGTTGGTTTTTTCCTGGCACGACAAGGCATTAAGGTGTCGGTGCTGGAGGCTACGTATGTAGGATCAGGAACCACGGGTAGCTCCACCGGAAATTTGTACATCGCCATCGATGAAATGTACCACGAAGTTATATCAAAATATGACCTTGAAACGGCGCGATTGTTAGCCGAATCAAGAAAGAGGGCTATGGTAGCCATTGACGAAATCATCGGGCAATACCAGATCGATTGTGACTATAAAAAAACATCCTGGAATCTGATTGCGGAAACCCGGGATGCTGTGCCAAAATTGGAAAAGGAATACAATGCTTTAATTCAGATCGGAATTGAGGCCACCCTTTCTGCCAAATCTGCTGTTTTTCCTGACGCTCATGCCTGCCTGACCATTCCCGATCAGGCGCATTTCAATCCCAAAAAGTATGCGATAGGCCTGGCTAAAGCGGCAGTACAGGCAGGTTGTATCATTTATGAAGAAACCCGGGTTCTCGAATTTGAAGATGTGGATAACGGTGTTCTCATTCATACAACCAGGGGATCATTAAGATCGAGGAAGGTCGTAAAAGCCACGCATTCTCCGATAGGCGAAAAACTGATCACCACCCTCCTGGGCCCTTACCGGGAATACGTGGTAGCAGCCAGGATCAAACCGCCCTTTCCCAAAGAAACGTATTGGACGCAGCAAGGTAATCACCACTACTCTGTTCGAACGGGAATGGACGATTCTGGTCAAACTCATCTTTTGTGTCTCGGCGAACCCTATAAAGTAGGACAAGACGAGGAAAACACCGAAAGGCTGAAAAAGCTGGAGACTTACCTACGGAACCGATTTGATGTCGGAAAGCTGACCTATACCTGGGGAGCACAACATTACAAATCGGCTGATCTCATCCCTTATATCGGTATATACAACAACGATAAAATTTTTCTCGCCACGGGATATTCGACCGATGGATTGGTATATGGAACCGTGGCCGGACTTTTGATCACTGATCTGATCCAGGGAAAACCAAATGATTGGCAAGAAATTTATGACCCCAAACGGAAGAATCCCATAAAGAGCGCAGGACGCGTTTTTAAGGAGAACCTCAATGTGCTCAATGAGTTTGTCAAAGGCCGGATACCGTTCAGGTGGGAAGCCGACCCTCTGCAGAATATCGAAAAAGGTGAGGGAAAGGTAGTCGTAATTGACGGAAAAAAATATGGCGTTTACCGTAATGCACAAGGCGAATTATCTGTGGTCAGTGCCATTTGTCCGCATATGGGATGCATCGTCCGCTGGAACAACGCAGAACGATCCTGGGATTGCCCTTGTCACGGAAGCCGTTTCACGACTACTGGAAAGTACATCGAAGGTCCATCCCTTCAGGATCTGATCAATATTCTGCCATCGCAGGAATTGTAATCCGCTGTCAGGAGGCTTCAGTGCTGAATCTTCGTCGTTTCCGGATAAGTTTTACATTCGCTTTCATAAGTTAATCGCTTTTTAAGCGGTCAACCTA
>CALGAA010000131.1 GCA_937952445.1 uncultured Bacteroidota bacterium
CGACGAGACTGCATTCGGTCACTTCTTCGATATGACAAAAAATAACCTCGTCATACCTATCGCGAACTTTATGCCCGGGGCACTGCTGGGTTACGATTTTCCTGAAAACGAGTTTAAATCTTCCAGAAATTGGTCAACTGCATTGACCGGCGTGGCCCATGAAGTGACCAAACGAATACTGGTGGAGCCTTTCGCAGGGGAGGTCCATTCATAGAAATCGTACCGTTCTTTTAATCGTTTTACAATCGAATCCGGAAAGACGGGGAAGATTTGGTTGGTGGCCGGGGGGATCCAAAATTGGTAGCCTGCTTTTTGTATTCCCTCTGCAAGAGCTGCCGCCCGTTCGTTAGCAATTCGCCCCAATTCCAGATACAATCCATCGCGGAACATTTCCGCAAACTGGATCCCTATGGTTCTTCCTTTTGCAATCAGTGCGCCCTTTTGCTTCATGTGGTACCGGAAATGATCGGACAGGGCAGGATTGGTAAACACAATCGCTTCGCCTAACAATCCCCCTGTTTTCGTTCCACCTATGTAGAACACATCCACCCCTTTTGAAAGGGTTTCAAGGCTCAGATCGTTGTGCGGTGAAGCGAGCGCCATAGCGAGTCGTGCGCCATCCAGGTACAGGAGCAGGTTATTTTGCTGGCAATATGTAGAGAGTTCCTGCAATTCGGCCTTGCAGTACAGCGTGCCATATTCGGTCGGGTGGGAGATAAACACCGCTCTTGGTACGACCATGTGTTCATCAACGTGTACATCCAGGATGGTTTGAATTTGATCTGAAGACAGTTTCCCATCCTTCGAGGGCAGCGTGTGAATTTTATGACCTGAAGCCTCGATTGCTCCTGCCTCGTGAACAGCTATGTGCGCCGATTCGGGGGCAATGACAGATTCGTACGGTTTCAAAATGGCGCTTAGAACCAGCAAATTGGTTTGAGTTCCACCGGTGGCAAAATGGATCACGGCCTGATCCTGTCCGATTGCTTTACGGATGAGCTCGCTGGCTTCCAGGCTGTATCTGTCCAGCCCATAGGCTTCCTGTTGAACGGAGTTGGTGCGAAGAAGGGCATCAAGGATTCGGGGATGGGCCCCTTCGCTGTAGTCATCTTTAAACCTATGGACGATTTGATGATGTTTGATTGCGCTCACGACGTTATTATATTTGTACATTGAATTTCCGATTCACAACGGTGGGAAGTTGTTCTGACCCGGAATTAATGGATTTATAAGATGCCATTTTCTACTCAAGTTTCCCCCGCAAGGTAAACCAATCCTGGATATTTGACGCAAATAGCTTTTATCTAACGTTATATAAAATAAATCTATGGGTGTAAGTCAACTAAAGTACCGGGGAACAGTTAGCTTTGTGGAAATAGTGTTTCCCATTTTGAACAGTAAAATATGTAGCATATGAACAAAGAAAACAAAAAAAATTTAACATCGGTATCTGGCCGTAGGATCAACGAGAATGAAAACGTCCTTACCGCCGGACCGCGGGGCCCAATGTTGCTCCAGGATTTCTGGTTTTTGGAAAAGCTGGCTCATTTTGACCGGGAGGTCATCCCTGAGCGACGAATGCACGCGAAAGGTTCAGGTGCATACGGTACTTTTAAGGTAACGCATGACATCACCAAGTACACGCGGGCAAAAGTATTTTCTGAGATTGGCAAAGAGACTGATATTTTCGTCCGGTTTTCCACAGTGGCTGGGGAGCGTGGAGCAGCCGATGCTGAACGCGATATCAGAGGATTTGCGATGAAATTTTACACAGAGGATGGTAACTGGGATTTGGTAGGGAACAATACACCCGTGTTTTTCATGCGGGATCCGTACAAATTCCCGGATCTGAACAAAGCAGTGAAGCGTGATCCCCGCACCAATCTGCGGAGCGCGAATAACAACTGGGACTACTGGACTCTCTTGCCCGAGGCACTTCACCAGGTGACGATTACGATGAGCGATCGTGGTATTCCCCGGTCTTATCGTCATATGCACGGCTTTGGCAGCCATACGTTTAGTTTCCTCAACGAGGAGAACGAGCGGTTTTGGGTGAAATTTCATATGAAAACGGCTCAGGGAATCGAAAACCTGACCGATGAAGAAGCTGCTGAAATCGTG
>CALGAA010000132.1 GCA_937952445.1 uncultured Bacteroidota bacterium
GGCCGAAAACATTTATCGTCCCCACCCCCAAAAAATATATTTGACCGGGCATTCCATGGGTGGACACGGTACATGGTACCTGGGGGCCACTTATCCGGACAAATTTGCAGCTATCGCACCGTGCGCCGGCTATCCGGACTTATTGGAGTATCGAAACAGTTATATCGAAAGACGATTCCAGCAACCCATTGAAGTTCTGGAGCGAGCTGGCATTTCTCGCAAGACCGTCGAACGAATGCTCATGCAGAATGTAGAAACACCGATTGATAAAATGATCCTGAGAAGCGGGAATACATCCAGAACTCTGCGGTTGATCCGCAACTACCTGCAGTCCGGCGTATACATCCTGCACGGGGAAAAAGACAATGTGGTACCCACCTATCTGGCACGGGACATGCGGGAACGTCTGGGTCGTTTCCATCCTGATTTTGTGTATTACGAATATCCGGACGGGACGCATTGGTATGGCGATCACAGCGTGGATTGGCCTCCGATCTTTGATTTTTTCAAACAAAGAACCATCCCCCTGAACAGCGAGGTGGATGATTTTGAATTTCATACCGCATCACCAGGTGTTTCTTCCCGCTCTCATTTCATCGAAATTCACCAACAGCTTTCCCCTTTGGATATCAGCCATGTGGATGTCCACCGAATGGACAGTTTAGATATCACCACTGCAAATGTGGCGGCACTCAGCATAGATCTGACTGAAATGGGCGGTAATCCACAAAGACTCATACTGGATGGCCAGCCCCTGGATATTCCCCGCGGGAGGGACAAAATATATCTTCGGAAGAGCGCTAAAGGATGGCAGTTCGACAGCGAATTTCCACGAACAGAAAAGGGTCCGCATCGGTATGGAGGATTTAAAGACGCTTTTAACAATGAAGTTGTTCTCGTATATGGAACGGGTGGAAATCAGGAAGAAAATGAATGGTATTTCAACCGGGCTTCCTTTGATGCACAAAAGTTTTGGTATCGGGCCAATGGTCACATACCTGTAATCAGCGACGCCGATTTTGATCCCAATGATTACCCGGACCGGAATGTCATTCTGTATGGAAATAAGTCCAACAATCAGGCGTGGGAGGCGATGCTGGCTGAATGTCCGATCCAGATTTCTGACGATCAGGTAAAAATTGGCGAGGTAACTTTGACCGGTGACCAATGGGGAACGTATTTCATCTACCCCCGCACAGACAGTGAAACCGCCAGCATTGGGGTTGTATCTGCAACTGGAATTCGCGGAATGAAAGCAGCCTTCAACAATGTCTACCTGGAGAATGGCTCTATGTTTCCGGATTTTTTATTGTTTGACGAAACCGCATTAACACGCGGCAATGATGGGGTGAAATGCGCGGGATTTTTTAGTAACAATTGGACAGTAGAAGCAGGCGACTTTGAATGGAAATAAATATTTTGTTAAATAATCACCAAGACGGATTTATAAAATCTTATTGATAATCAGATATCTCCGTGCAAGGTTTCCCCAATGGTGATTCTCTGCCGACGATGTATGTGCTGGTCTAACTCGTTCGTACTAATGGTAACGGTTAAAATCAAGGAATTGAATTGAAAACTTATCCTTAAGATTTGAGGCATTTTGTGTTAATTTTTCGTAATATTAGCCCTCTAAATCAATGACAATTCCAATTTATGCGATATCTGATTTTTGTTCTCTTTATTTCGTTGTATGGGGCATGCCAAAATGAGCCTCAAAATACGGATACATCCCCCCGACCCATTCAATTGCTCTTTTTAGGTCACGATAGCCCTCATCACAATTCCTATCAATACGCACCCATTTTGATGCAAAAATGGACCAAGGAAGGAATCCACATTACGTATACAGATGATCCGGACGATCTGACGCTCGACAATTTGAATTTGTACGATGGCCTCCTTCTCTATGCGAATCATGACACCATTTCACCTGCACAGGAAAAGGCCTTATTGGAATTTGTCCGAAGTGGCAAAGGTTTTATTCCCATTCATTGTGCCAGTTATTGTTTTCGAAATTCAGAAGAAGTGGTTCACATGATAGGCGGGCAATTTATGAGCCACGATACTGGAACCTTCACCGCCGAAATCACCGCTCCTGATCATCCCGTGATGAATGGATTATCACCATTTGCGACATGGGATGAAACGTATGTCCACCACAAAATGGCTGACGACATAACCGTTCTCATGGAGCGAGTGGAAGGTGATCACCGCGAACCGTGGACCTGGGTCAAAACGGAAGGCGATGGGCGTGTATTCTATACCGCCTACGGACACGATCACCGCACGTGGAGCAACCCCGGATTTCAGGATCTTTTAAAAAATGGCATTCTGTGGGCGGTCGGAGACCGGGTGGCAGAATTGTGGAAGCCGTTCCGGGACAGCCTGCCAGAATTTGTGTACGGAGATTCGATCAACATTCCCAATTATGAAAAACGCACCCCGTGGCCGAGATATCAGGAACCATTGACACCGGAAGAATCGAAAAAATTTCTTCAGGTCCCGGTTGGTTTTCGGGTAGAGTTGTTCGCTGCCGAACCTGACATCATCAACCCGGTCTCGATGACCTGGGATGAAAAAGGCCGATTGTGGGTCATCGAAACCGTGGATTATCCCAATACGGTCCGAGACGATAAAAGCGAAGGCGACGACCGGATAAAAATATGCGAAGATACTGACGGAGATGGCCGTGCCGACAAGTTTACGATTTTTGCCGAAAATTTAAATATTCCCACCAGCATGGTCTTCGTCAATGGAGGAGTCCTCGTTTCTCAGGCACCGTATTTCCTGTTTCTGAAAGATACAGATGGAGACGATGTAGCGGATACCCGGGAGATCGTCATGGAAGGCTGGGGAACATTTGACACCCACGCCGGTCCATCCAATCTCCAATACGGCGTAGACAATCACATTTGGGGCGTGGTGGGCTATTCAGGATTCAGGGGCCAGGTAGATGGAAAAGAGCTCGCTTTTCGACAGGGAATCTATCGTTTTGACCGGGGATATGGAGACTTTAAGAAAATGGGACATACGAGTAACAACACCTGGGGATTGGGTTTCACCGAAACCAACGAAGTATTTGCCTCCACGGCCAACAATACCCACAGCGTATATATGGGTATCCCCAACGAGTATTACGAAGATGTGGAGGGTTTGAGCAATCGGGGCAGCATCAAAATCGACGGACACTACCCGATGCAAACCGTCACCGATAAGGTCCGGCAAGTGGATGTTTTCGGTGGATTTACGGCGGCGTCGGGTCATCATTTTTATACTGCGCGAACTTACCCGGAACGTTACTGGGTGGGATACGCCCTGGTCGCTGAACCAACCGGCCATCTCGTTCACTGGGCCCGGATCATTCAGGAAGGTGCTGGATTTTTGGAAAAGGATGGGGGGAATCTGATCGCCGGTGCGGACGAATGGTTTGCCCCCGTAGAAGCCAAAACCGGACCCGATGGTTGCGTTTGGATCGCGGACTGGTACAATTTTATCGTACAACACAATCCTACCCCGGAACCTGGTTTTGGGGGATATCAGGCAGAAAACGGACCGGGCAATGCCTACATCAACCCCTTGCGGGACCGTGAGCGTGGCCGGATCTGGAGGATCGTTCCGGAAACTGACACTCAAACCGAGGCCATGGTACTGGATACGTCCAATGTCAACGAATTGGTCGAGGCACTATCTCATCCCAATATGTTTTGGCGGCTCACGGCGCAACGGTTGCTGGTGGAGCGGGGAAATACCGATGTGGTGAACGCCCTTTTCCAATTAGCAGCTAATCAGGAATTGGATGAAATCGGGAATCACCCCGGGGCGCTCCACGCTTTGTGGACCGTGGATGGAATCCTGCGTATCGATGATTCCCAGTCCGAAGCCATCGATCAGGTAGCAGAAGCCTTAGATCACCCGGCGCCTGCGGTCCGAAAAGCAGCTATTCAAATACTCAGTCGGACAGAAGCCGGACAAATTCACTTGCGAGAGGCCAAAATCTGGACGGATCACGATCCCATTGTGAGGCTCGCCGCACTCTTGTCTGTTTCTACCTGGGAGCCGGATGAGGCGATTGGAAAAGAACTTTTCCAACTTAGTCAGGATCCCAGAATCTCTCACGATAAATGGTTGTCACAAGGGCTGCATATCGCCTCTGCACGTCATCGGGATGGGGTTATAAAGTCCTATGCGCAGTTGAATGGCCCCTATACCAGAGTAGAAACCGATGACGATGAATCGCTAACCTGGGATCAACGATTTCTGAACGCCTACTGGGATGAATCGGCTGCCGATATCGCTGTGGAAGCCATCCGGACAGCCGGGGAAGTTCAGCGAGTCGAGATCGGTGTTATTCAAAATGAAATGAAGTACGACATTTCGGAGTTTGTCGTGGAGGCGGGCAAACCCGTCGAAATCCATTTTGTCAACGATGATTTTATGCAGCACAACCTTTTGATTACCACTCCCGGTTCGCTG
>CALGAA010000133.1 GCA_937952445.1 uncultured Bacteroidota bacterium
ATTTACTGTACTCCTCCTGGTTCACCTTATTGATTGCCTCCACTACTTTCCCCTTCAATCCTCGGTCTGTTCCATGAGGATCCTGGATATACAACACGGGGTCGCCTTTGGACCGGCATTGGACCCCCTGGTACACGGAGGGCAAAAACCCACTTCCCCACACGCTTTTACCGGCATCCGGAGTTTTTCCACCGGAGGTGAGGACCACAAATCCGGGTAGATTGTTGTTTTCAGATCCCAGGCCGTAGGTCACCCAGGAACCCAGACTCGGCCGGCCCAGCCTGGCGCTTCCGGTATGCATAAAAAGTTGTGCGGGACCATGGTTGAATTGTTCGGTATGAACAGCCTTCAAAAAACTGACCTCATCCGCTAACTGTGAAAAGTGGGGCAAATTATCCGAAATCCACGCCCCGGAGTCACCGTGCTGCTTAAACTCAGCTTGCGGCCCCAGCATGTTGGGAACACCGCGAATGAAAGCAAACTTCTTGCCCTCCAAAAATGATTCCGGACATGGTTGATTATGTAATTTGATCAAATCGGGTTTGTAATCAAACAATTCCAATTGTGACGGGGCCCCCGCCATATGGAGATAAATTACCCGCTTTGCTTTGGGAGCAAAATGAGGGGGCAAGGGAGCCAGCGGGTTGAGGTCCCGGGCTGTGATGTTGGATGGAGTACCTGGAGATTTTCCACAGGAAGCAAGCATCATTGCACCAAACGCAGCAGTACCCATCCCCGAAACACAATCCATAATAAAATGTCGACGGGTCGTACTTTGTACCTCTCTCTTCTGGAATTCCTCGAGCAATTTTGAAATCTTCATCTAATTCTTGGTTAAAAATTCATCCAAATTCATAATGGCTGAACACACGATCGACAAGGCTGCCAGCTGCGATTGGTCCTCTTCCATATCCATCCCGAACGCCGCCACTTCCAGATATGCCCTGAGGTCATCCTCGTTCTCAAAATGTTCTTCTGCCTGCTCGTATAAGGTCAGGAACGTGGTGGTATTTTCATCCGACAAGGGTCGGAATGTGGCCTCGGTATAAGCCGCTTTGATCAATTCTAATTTATCACCTTCGTTCGCCTGGAGCAAACGATTCGCCCAGGCCAGGGCTGCTTCTGTGTAGACCGGATCATTGAGGGTAACCAATGCCTGTAAAGGCGTATTGGTTCTGGTCCGCTGTATTTGGCAAATTTCACGGCTACTGGCATCAAAACTGATAAACGATGGATATGGACTCGTTCGCTTCAGAAATGTGTACAACCCCCTGCGGTACCGGTCTTCCCCTTCACTTGTGACCCATTTTTCGCCACTATACACGGTCTGCCAGATATCGTCGGGTTGGGGTGGCATTACACTGGGGCCATACATTTTTGAACTGAGCAATCCGCTCAAAGCCAGAGCCTGATCTCTGATTTGCTCGGCGGACAACCTAAACCGTGGACCCCGGGCATAATACAAATTGTAGGGGTCTTTCTGCAGGTGCTCATCCGTGATGGTGGAGGATTGTTGATAGGTTCCGGAGAGGACGATGTCACGTATCAGGGGCTTCAAATGCCAGTCATGATCCCGGACAAGCCGCACCGCCAACCAGTCGAGCAATTCCCGGTGTACAGAAGGTTCAGATTGGGAGCCCAGGTCTTCAACGGTAGTCACCAGCCCCTGGCCAAATATCTGTTGCCAGATCCGGTTGACCACGGTGCGGGCCGTCAACGGATTCTGATCATCGACTATCCATTGGGCCAGCCCCAGGCGATTGCGGGGTGCATCCTGTGGAAACGGGTTCAGCACCTCCGGCACATCGGGCTGGACAGTATCCCCTTTGACCAGCCAATTTCCTTTTTCAAAAACCTGAGTCGTTCGATGCAGGTAAGGTGGATTTTCTACAAATACAGGCACGCCCGCTGTTTTGGATTGTAAAATGTCCGTGTGCATATCCTGCACCGCCTGAAAGCCCGGCTGATCCTGGCCCGGCAAGGGCGGCCGAAACGCAAACCAGAAAATCCGGAAAGAATTTTGCTGAGGATCGAGCCGTGGATTTTCGAATTGGATAAACAAATCGACCGAATCCGCCACGGGTCGAATGGGAATAAAATCCATTTCGGTACCGCTGGTTTTTCGAAGGGGAAATGAAGCTATTACTTCACCATTCGCGTCTTTTTCCCGAATCGTCAACTGACCGCCTTCCTGGCTGCATTGGTAGGACATCACCATGACCTCGCTGTTGTTCATCCACACGTCCTTCAGCGAACAATGACCGTTGGGCCGAAGAGCCAGGTACTTGGTATCGCTGAGTTCACCATTGACAAAATCGGTGCAGTGGTGGGTGTGAATTTTGGGTTCCAGGGTATGGAGAAATTGCAATTCTTCCTCGACGCGGCGCGGATCATTGGTGTTTTCCTCGATCCATTGACCTATTTCATCAATCGATGCCATCACGGAATCCGAATACATCCGGAGTAATGGGGTATCATCGGCCGTATCTTCATCCCTGGTATTGTTGAAAAAGGCCATCACCTCATAGTATTCTTCGTGCTTAAAGGGATCGTAAGTATGCGCATGGCACTGCACACACCCAAAAGTTGTACTTTGCCATACTTCGAAAGTGGTATTTACCCGGTCGATCACAGCGGCTACCCGGTACTCTTCGTCCAGGGTTCCCCCTTCATCATTGCTCATCGTGTTGCGGTGAAATGCGGTAGCTACCCATTGCTCGCGTGTCGGTTCCGGAAGCAGATCCCCCGCCAGTTGTTCAATCGTAAATTGGTCGAATGGTTTGTCCTCATTAAACGATCGGATCACGTAATCCCGGAACCACCACATTGGCCGGGACTGATCTTTTTCATATCCCTTGGTATCGGCGTAGCGGGCCAGGTCCAGCCACCAACTCGCCCATTTTTCGCCAAACCGTTCATTCATGAGCAATTGATCAACCACCTGTTCATAACTCATTTCACCGCGCCGAACCTGCTCCACAAGGTCCGGCGAGGGAGGCAATCCGATCAAATCCAGGTAAACCCGCCTGATCAATCGTCCGGTATCT
>CALGAA010000134.1 GCA_937952445.1 uncultured Bacteroidota bacterium
TACAGAACATAGCAACTACAGAACCCTTAATAATACTGCATCATATGCGTTACTTAGGAATATGAGCTAACCCCTAAGTTCCCTCAGTTAGGTTTTCTTTCGATTCCCCGGCCCTCCGGCGTGAGCAGGGCCATCAGATGGAGAAACCTGACTGCTCCTGAAGATTTTCCCGGACCCGGATCTCGCATACTGCCAGGCAAGCCCCATTGTGCTGTCTAAGCTCTATGCTCTCCTCTCTATCTCAGGTTCCACCGCAGCCTCACCACCGGCAGGACTCCCAAATTTTGCGGATCTTCGGGATTGATGATGCGAAAACCAGCCCTAACCTGTAAGCGGTCCCACCATTCATATCCGGCGGTAATTCCACCATACCAAATCTCATTTTTCAAATCGGTCAAATCGACCCGGGCGGCGACCGTTTGATTGGGAACGGCTTTCTGGGAAAAATCCCATTGATAACCGATCCGTCCCACATCTAAACCCAGATTCCATCGCGGTGTGAGTCGAAGTTGTGTGAAAATATCAAATTTGAATCCGGGTTTCATTTTGTAATTTTCATAGTAAACCGCATGCATACCAGTGGCATCCTGATAAGCTATGTTCTGGCTGCTCAATTCCTGACTGAAATTGTACAATTTCGAGAAGGTCAGATTAGAGTTGTGAAAGGTCTTTTGATTGGGGACAGGGACAGCTACGCCTACCGAGACGCCGAACGACCAGTTTTCTTTTTCATAGGCAACTCCCGGACCGGCATTGATGAAACCAAACTGGTCGGATAATGACCACATCATTTCCGAAAAAGCGTGGATGCGAATTCGGCCTGAATGAGGAGTAACATCGATGGGATTTTGGTCCAACTGAATGTTTGCGAGTGATGGTCTCGCCGCACGGATAAAAAAGTCCGGCCCATCGGTCAATAAAGGTGATGCGACTCGCAGGGGTTGGCTCGGAATAAGCGATGGTACAATAGCAGAGGACGCATCAGTGGCGGAGGGGAGTGATTTCACGGAACGATCGGATTCGTTTTTATCATTTTGGATACTTCGGGCTGCTGCGGCGTAGGTGCGGGCGGCGTCCCCTTTGCCTGTGGCAGGAGCTGTATCAGAGTACTTTTCCTTAGATGTTGTGGCCAGCTCTTCATTAGGTAAAGCAGCATTGGATCGTTCGGTTACAGCAGGTGCAGATGACGGTTCGGACTGGATGATCTCGGAGTGGTTCGAGTATTCAGGAGAGGTAGTTGTGGCTATTTGGGAAGACCCGGAATCTGTGAACACAGGCCATGCTATGACCAACAGTGCAAGTACCGCTGCAGCCCCGGCCAACCAATACCACCACGCTACTGGTTTGTTTTTTTCGGTAGGCAAGTGCGTATCCAGAAGGTTGGCCATTTCCTTCCAGCCTTGCTCGCGCAATTGATCGATATTTTTCTGATCAGCCATGGTATTGCTTCAATTTTTGTGCCATCAATTCACGGGCTTTGCTGAGGTGATATTTCGAATTACTCTCACTCATATTGAGCTTGAGGGCAATTTCCCTGTGTTTGTAGCCCTGCAGGGCATAGAGTTCCAGCACTTCCCTGGTCTGTTCCGGAAGTGAATCCAGCGCCTGCCGGATGTAATCCACGTTAATATCCATTTGGGGACTACCATTTTGATCCCCCCACCAGTTGACCACCGGCGTATCGTAGATCACGTGTGACCGTTCACGTGTTGCGGTGCGGAAATGGTTGAGTATATTATTCTTATGAATAGTGTGTATCCACCCTTCAAAGGTTCCCAAATCGTCGACGGAATCTATATTTTGAAATACTTTTAGCATAGTCGTATTTATAAGCGAAATTATTTCCTGGTCATTTAACCGGTATTTTTGGCTGTGGACATAGAGAGCCTCGAAATACCTGTCGTACAGTATTTTTTGCGAAGTCCGGTTGTTCTGGCGACAACCCGATATAATCGATTTCAGCTCGACCACCTTATTTTTCGCACTATGCTTCAATTCATCAACTCAATGTATTTAATTTGGATACATCAATTGGTGTTCCGTACCTATAACGTTTAAAAGCATAGCTTCGTCGTTTGATCGAAAAGGCGATATATCAAAAGTCATTTCCCTGGTAAAATGGGCTTCGCATAATTCATTATTTTCAAGTACAAATCGAATGTTGCGTTGTGGAGGGTAGGAATAGGCGACGTACTGAGATCCGATGAGTCGCAAATTCCAGGATTCGGCTGTGCATCCACTCGATGAATATTTTACCCTCAGGCAGTCATCGATGATCTCCAATTCCTCGATCAACAAAAAAAAGGATGTTTCATTTTCATAAAGTTCCTGGTCAACGATCGCCCTTTGCTCGCATTCATTTCCTACAGTAAGTTCCAGCTTCAGCGGATCCGTTTCTTTGTCACATGCCAGCAGTAGAGGGATTAGGATCCAAAGGTGCCACAATATATTTTTCATAATGAGTATCTGTTAAAGATGTTGAATAGATTCGATCGTTTGATTGACCTTGTCCATAAAAGAATGCAGGTAACCAGGCACCATGCGTTTGTCCTGGTCGATGCGCCAGCTTCGGCGTTGGCCTTTCGAGGAAATTTCGATGTACAATCCGCCCTGATCCGCGCAATCGGGACATCCAAAGGTAGTGTCGGTAGATTGAAATAAAGGAACGGGTATTGCACTTTTCAATTCCCGGGCCATATCAAATTTGTCTTGTTCCATTGCGGAAAAGTCAAATTCACTGGCCAGGTAGGAATCTGTGGTGTTTTCATACAAACCGTCGCTGGTCAGTTTGAAAATTTCGACGCATTCCTTTCCGATACAATGGCCGTAAAAGTGACCAAAGATCAAATAATCCAGCGGCTTTTGCCCAAATTGAACCTCTTTGCTGCACAGTGCCAGAAATATTGCTGTAAGTCCAAAAACGAAATATTTCATGGTTACCTGAATTCAATAGTTGGTAATAAAGTTTATCGTCGGATGAATAAGTGCGAATCGCAGTCATCGCAATTATCGTCCAGATACAAAGTATCCCGGTTTTGGACTTTGAAAATCTGATCCACCTGAGCTGTGTCGTTGAACAACAGGAAGTAAGTTTCATTCCCATCGATTGTATCGATCTCGATGGTAAAAGATACATCGCTGACGATGACGGTGTCCTTTTTCCAGAGGTAATCCCCTTGTTCGCTGATCTCCAGGGTCTGAGCGTAATCCACAGAATCCGCGTAAGTGGTTACCTGAGTTAATCCATTGGTAGTGGAAAACCATTCCCAGCTACCGAATACATCTTCGTAGGGCAATGTGGGGACGGGATCGTCCTTGTCACAACTTAATGTCACCATTATTCCGGCGAGTGCCACCAACGACCATAATTTCAAATTTTTCATGAGTTAGAATTTTTAATTGATCTTTTACAAATAATATTTCGTCCTTATGACACCATCGATGGTACGATCGTCAGTTGAAAAATAATATTTTGGGAAATTTAACAGTGTTGATGTCGAGATGGAAGGGGGAACGAGGTGGTGAAAAGCTACAGGAATATCGTTGATGGCGGCCTATTAACCGTTTTGTGACCGGGGCTGAAAGTTAGGCGATAGTAATCATTTATCATCCGGGGGAAAATTTGATGGGTTTTTTCCAGACGGGATGGAATCAGTGAAAGGCACCTGCATGGTGCCGCTCACCATGCTCTGGATGTTTGTGGTTTGTGCTTCGCCAATCCCTACTACTCCATTTGGGGGCGGTGAAATTAATCATTTATCTACCTGGTAAAATTTAGTGGTACTTTTCCAGAAGGGGTTGAATCAGGTGAAGGGCACCTCAAAGGTGGCACCCACCAGGATCCGGGATTTGAAAATTTGATCCTGATTCAACTTCATCACATTCTTCGTTCACCAAATCATAAATTC
Organism: uncultured Bacteroidota bacterium; assembly: GCA_937952445.1. Lineage (GTDB taxonomy): Bacteria > Bacteroidota > Bacteroidia > Chitinophagales > Saprospiraceae > Membranihabitans. The sequence continues at coordinate 3,909 of CALGAA010000134.1, forward strand.
CTATGGGTATTTCTTCATCTTTTTTACCAGTTCATCATCACCATAAGCCTTACGTAGGCCCCACTATGCGCGGTTATGCTTCTTCGATCTGACAAAAAATATTTGAAATACCACTATAGGAACTTAAAATTCGTCGTACTCGCTTGTCGGGATCATAAAGTTGTAATTCCCTGTGCCCACGTTCCTGTCGAGGATATTCAAAATTTTATTTATGCGATTGCTGTCATCATGAGGGCCGGACATGAAACAAGGCTTCCCATTTTTGCCGAATTCGATCAAAATTTTGGGGATTGCTCCGTTATTTGCCTCCAGAATATACTGGGTCAGTTTCCAATCTGCATAAGGTTCGATTCCCAATCCGCTGGCATAATCTGCCGCGCCGTAGATAATGTTGTGTACGGTATCGTAGTCGATCTTTTCAAGCTCCATATCCTGAAGGAAATAATTTTCTACGGTTGAGGCCGGGATGTTAAAAGAGTAAAAGGTATCTTTTATTCCCAGACAAAAGAGATCTATCAAGAATATGCCAAGCGTTTTATTTCCATTTTTATGGGTCCGGACAACGACTATTTTAGCCATACCTTTAACGTCCCAATCCGGAGTTATATAACAGACTTCTATCGGTAAATTCCGGACCTTCTGACGAATGTAATTTTGGGGACTGAGTTTCGGATTCCTGTTCCCTCCTGGATTTCTTTTTTTTCGGGACATCTTGGTCAAATTTCATTTATATCCGATTCAAACTTAATAAATTGTATAAAAAGAAGTGAGTGGTGGGTGGATTTTTAATTTTGGAAATAAATCCTTTTTCAGGTTACACCCATCGATCATCGAAGGAACCCCAATATGCATTTCTACCTCCATTTTTTGATCCACAAGCCATTGAGCTGTTTCCAAAAAAGTTGGTCGTACAATCGGTCCCCCAGCCAATATCGCAGAACCATGGCCGGTTTCGCTAAAAATCCTTTGGCATATCTTGTACGCGGTCGGGAAATCGTCGCAGCATGAGCAATGAGCCTCCCCAATTCATCCGGCGGGGTAGCCCGGCGATGTCCATATAATTCTTGAAGCATTTCTGCAAACTTCCGCACGGAAGGGGCATATGGACCCTTGCCGGAAGTCTTAATGAGGTGATTGACCGCAATATCCGACCAGGGTGTTTGGATCACTCCAGGCTCTATGACCACGACTTTTATTCCGAGATCTCTGAGTTCGAGGCGCAACGAATCGCTCCATCCTTCCAGCGCGTGCTTGGTCGCATGATACCAGGCCCCGAAAGGGGTATACATCCGACCTCCCATCGAAGAAATATTGATGATCCGGCCCGATTTTTGCGCTCGCATGCCCGGCAAAACCAGCTGCGTTATCCGGGCCAATCCAAATAAGTTGACCTCAAACTGACGACGCGCTTCCCCGATCGGAACCTCTTCCACTGCTCCGTACGAACCGTAGCCTGCGTTATTGATCAACACATCGATCTGGTTTTCTTGCGTAAGAATCCGCCGGATGCAACTTTCGATGGATTCGTCCTGTGTCAAATCCAGAGAGATAATTTGGGCTCCTGCCCGTCTGAGATCCTCCATTTCATCTACCCTTCTGGCTGCTCCGTAAACGATATGACCTTCCTGTAAAAGTTGAAAAGCGGCTGATTTTCCCATCCCTGAGGAAGCCCCGGTGATTAATATTACTTTTCGCATATTCATGTGTTGTGTTCTATGTCCCCAATGAAATGGGAATTTGGTTTGGAAGATAATGAAAATGAGGTTAAAGGTTGCTCCGGATCAAGTGCGGAGTGACCGGGTGCACCTTGCAGCAGCGAGTGGCCCGTAAATCGTGCTGGTGCGATAGCTTCCGGCACCCGAACGTATCAGTGTGTTGCTTCCGTCATCCCAACTTTTTTTACTCCCGGGAATGTCATCCAAACGACCCACGGGCCATAGCACATGATCCACGTACTTCTCCTTGTAAATTGAAGAAAATCAATTATTTTTATTACTTTAAGCCGTACTAACGAAAAGGAAGATGAAGGCAGTAGAGTATAATTTACCCCAGGATTTGAATGAATCCTTTATTGTGTTTAGGGAACGAGGGCAATATTTTCCGGCACCATGGCACTATCACGAACATTTTGAACTGGTCCAGGTGACGAGCAGCACGGGTCGTCGCATGGTCGGAGACCATATTGGATTTTACGACAAGGATGATTTGGTTTTCCTCGGATCCAACCTTCCCCATGTGTGGGTGAGCGATCCAGAATATTTTGAAGGCACGGCAGACCGGGAAGCCGACGCTGTGGTCATTCATTTTAAACGAAATTTTCTCGGCCCCAATCTGACCGAAATACCCGAATTGGCCGCGCTAAACAAGGTGATTCAGGATTCAGCCAGGGGCATCGTGATCAAAGGGAAAACCAGAGACCGGATCAATGACCTGATGAAGGAAATGCTGGAGCTTAACGGCATCGAAAGATTGAAAAATTTATTCGCCATATTTGATTCACTCGCGAGAATGAAAAGGTACGACGTCCTGGCGAGCCCGGCTTTTCTCAACAATACCCCCACTGGTCCCTCAGATCGGTTTAAGATCATAATGGAGTATATCATGCAAAACTTCGAGCAAAAAATCACCCTTCAGGATATGTCCGAGGTGGCGAATATGAGCGTGACTTCTTTATGCAATTTCTTTAAAGAACGATTTCGCATGACTTTCGTGGAATACGTCAATTCCATCCGGATCGGCCAGGCCTGCGTGATCATGTCCGAAACCGATCGCACCATTGCTCAGATCGCGTATCAAAGTGGATTCAATAGTCTGGCCAATTTCAACCGGCAATTTAAGAAATACAAAGGCATGAGCCCGAGTTCCTACCGGAAGAAAATCGAAGTGAAACGCACTTAACTCCAGTTACTACCAACACAAAGGCGTTTTTTATCAACAGAGTTACGCAAGCAAGCCGCCGTCCAGAAGAATGTTTTCACCGTTGATGTACGCCCCGGCGTCCGAAGCCAGTAAAACGACCAATCCCTTGATGTCTTTTCCATCGGCCAGACGCCGCAACGGCACTTTTTTGGTGTAATTTTCCAGAAACCGTTTGGGTTGATTGAATAAAATGCCACCGGGTGAAATCGTGTTGACCCGGATGTTTTTACCGGCGAGGACCTTTGCGAAATACTTGCTTAGCGTAATCATCCCGCCTTTGTGGAAGAAATAATCCGGTGGAGGGGTGCCCATATCGGTTCCCTCGTAATTGGACAAATCGGGACCAAACATTCCCATCATCGAACTGATGTTGATGATGCTCCCCCCGCCGCTCCGGTCAATCAACTCAGCCATTTCTCGTAAGATGTCGATGTTGCCGGTGCCGTTGATCTGCATGGACAATTCCAATTGATCCACGGTGCCGTCGTAGCCTTTCATGGGTCGCGCTACAGCATTGTTGACAAATATATCCAGCCGGCCAAACTGGCTGGTGATTTGTTTTTTCAGGTCCACAATGGATTGGTGACTGGATTGGTCGTAGGTCATGACGTGGAGATCCATTCCCCGCTTTTCAAATTCTTCTTTCATTTCCAACCCCGATTCAGCATTTCTCGAAGCAGTGATCACCGTTGCTCCGGCTTCTGCCAGGCCTTCCACGATCGATTTTCCCAAAATTCCGGCACCTCCGGTAACCAGAGCTACCCGGCCATTTAACCGAAAAGATTCTAAGACGTTCATAGTGATTTCAAATTTATTT
>CALGAA010000135.1 GCA_937952445.1 uncultured Bacteroidota bacterium
TTATCATGAGTTAACCTTCTCCCAGTTGAAACAAGCTGCCCTGAAGCGATTAAGTATCCCTCCATTTCGACCCGAATATTTCGAATTCGTACGGACTGATACGATGAAGATTTTGGATGCCAGGCCGGATGATCCGATCCCAGTCTCTGTGGTCACTGCGGTATGGTGCAGGGATGTCCGCCTCATTGATAATATGGAAATGTCAGGTAGTGAATAAAGGAATTAATGCCCATACCAAAAACGTAATCCAATCGTAGCAGGAAATACAGAAAAAAGATGAGGCCTGGAAAACAGGGTGGGGCGCAGCGAAGAGCACGGCAAATCATAGGTTGATCCCACTTTTTCCATAGTCGGGCAATAGTTAAAACTTCCAGGTCATAAAATGGGGCTTATCTGGGTATTGTGGAATCAGACATAAGTCCCCTCGAAGGTGACAATTAGAGTCATCTGGCCGCTGTGGACAGTTCGCAGAATATACCCCTCCACAACAAATTATCTTGTTCATTGCAAGTAGTAAAAAATTGTGGTGAAAATTTTTGCAATTGGTCTGATTTGGAGGAATCAGAATAGAACATGCGTCTTTATCCTAAAAGTGGAGCTCAAAACATTCCGGTCGATGTATATGTTACGACAACACGGATAAAAGATTTTATTAGACGTTGAATTATTTCTAAATTTGCGTTCTTATGTTGATTCATCGATTCAAATCCAAGATACATAGAGCAACGGTAACGGAAGCCAACCTCAATTATGTCGGTAGTGTTACGATAGATGAGGCGTTGATGGAAGCCAGTAACATTCAGGAAGGTGAGCGCGTACAAATCGTGAACAACAATAATGGTGAACGATTGGAAACTTACGTGATCCCCGGAGAGAGAGGTTCAGGGATCATTTGCTTAAATGGAGCTGCTGCCCGAAAGGCAGAGGTAGGTGATATCGTAATCATCATTTCCTATGCTTTGATGACTCCGGAAGAAGCGGCCGATTTTAAAGCGGTGACGATTTACCCGGATGCGAACAACAAGATATCCTGACCCAAGTTGAATAGAAATATCAAAACCATCTTCCGGCTTATCTTATTTCTTTCACTCGGAGTGGGGATTTTCTACTTTGTCTACAAAGATCAAGCTGCACAATATCTGAATTTTTGTACCGGTCAGGGCAATCAAGCTGCGGATTGTAGCCTGGTCGACAAAGTGACCGCGGATTTGCGGAATGCAAATCTTTTTTATTTGATCCTGACCCTGGTCATCTACCTGATAAGTAATATATCCCGGGCTATCCGATGGAAACTGTTGGTCGAAGCCGATTGTGGTTCGGTACGCACTTCCAATACCTTTTTAGCCACGATGGTAGGATATTGTGCTAACCTGGCGATTCCAAGATTTGGTGAATTCGTTCGGGCCGGCATGCTAGCACGATACGAGCGTCTTGATGGAGCCAGGGTGATGGGTACGGTGGTAACGGACCGCTTACTGGATTTGCTCAGCCTACTTCTGATTTTTGGTCTGGGTATGGTCCTGGCTTCGGGTCAGATTATCGAATACCTTCGAGCCAACGCCCAACTACCGGAAGTTTCCTATTTTATGATTACGGGGCTGGTAGTGGGGATGCTCCTTATCCTGGGCGTGGTTATTTTCTTTGCGATCCGGTACAAGAACCACCGTGTGGTCACGAACGTACGGGCCAAAGTTAAATCCTTCGTGGAAGGGGTGATGAGCATTCGTCAGGTAAAAAATTATCTATTGTTGATTTTTCACAGCATCAACATTTGGTTGATGTATTATCTGATGACGTATTTTCCTTTATTGAGTTTTGACGCTACTTCCCATCTCGGCCCGATTGCCGGATTGCTGGTTTTTATTTTTGGGGGCCTGGGGATGGTTCTGCCGGCACCTGGGGGAATAGGAACATTTCATGCCATGGTGATCGCCGGGCTGAGCATTTACGGCATATCCGGACCGGATGCCTTTTCTGTGGCGATGATTATTTTTTTGGGAATCAATATATGCGTAAATTTACTGATGGGGATCATCGCCCTCATAATTTTGCCTTTAGTGAATAAACGATATCATCCACTCCGCGAAAATGGCCATTGATTTAACGACCACCAAACTTATCGATCGTAGGGACCTGGAAAAATGGGACCGGAACAGAACGGAACCTCTGATCTGGACCAATGGCTGTTTTGACATCATCCACACCGGGCATATTCATTATCTCCATGAGTGTAAAAAGTTGGGGGGACAACTCATCGTTGGATTGAATAGTGATGATTCGGTTAGGCGGTTGAAAGGACCGGGTCGTCCGATTATTGGATTGGAGGATCGGATCGTGCATTTAAGTGCATTTTTCTTTGTGGATTACGTGGTGGTTTTCGATACAGACACACCTCTTGAAATGATTAAGCTGATACGTCCGGATATACTCGTTAAAGGTGGAGATTATAAGGTAGAAGAAATTGTGGGATATGAAGAGGTGACCAACTACGGGGGGCAGGTGCTGACGATTCCCCTGGTGCCTGGCAAGAGTACAACCTCGATCATCGAAAAAATTAAAACGAACGATGGCTAGAATACGGGAAGTGACTGATTTTTTAGAACAAATTGCTCCCCTGCATTTGCAGGAGGATTACGATAACGCCGGGCTGATTACGGGTTCTCCGGAATGGGAAGTGCGGGGTGTTCTTTGTGCGTTGGATTGTACGCCGGCTGTGATCGAGGAAGCGATCCAAAGTGGATGCAATATGGTCGTCAGCCATCATCCTATTGTATTCCAGGGATTGAAAAAACTAAGCGGCGATACCTATATTCAAAGGGCTGTGATCCAGGCTATCCGACACGATGTGGCCATTTATGCCATCCATACTAATCTAGACAATGTATTGCAAAACGGTGTGAATCAACGAATAGCGGAGCGGATTGAGTTGGAAAAATGTCGGATTTTGGACCCCAGGGATGAGAGCGGGGAAATCGGTGCCGGTCTGGTGGGAGAACTCAGAAATGGGATGAAACCGGACGACTTTTTGAGTCACCTTCAAACTAGATTTGAACTTGAAATTATCCGTTATACGCCGGTCAGTGAAAATAGAAATTTGCAACGGATAGCGGTCTGTGGTGGTTCGGGTAGCTTTCTTCTTGAAAAAGCCATTTTGGCCAATGCCGATGCTTTTGTGACGTCGGATTTTAAATATCACCAGTTTTTCGATGCGGATAATCGGATTATGGTGTTGGATATTGGGCATTATGAAAGCGAAAAATTTACAATCCAGCTTTTGTTTGAACTTATTTCCAATAATTTTAGTAATTTTGCGGCTCAAATGACAAAAGTGAATACGAACCCGGTTCGATATTTCAAATAAGGTCTGTTTGTTTCGCAACCAAAAAAGCGCGTATTATGTCCAAAAAGAAGGAAATGACGGTAGAGGAAAAATTGACCGAGATGTATAAGCTCCAGTCGATAGATTCCGAATTGGATAAGATTGAAATCCTCAAGGGAGAGTTGCCGATCGAGGTTCACGATTTAGAAGATGAGATTGAGGGATTGACCAAAAGAGTGAAGCGATTGAAGGATACCATCAGCGATATGGAGGCGGATAACAATCGACAGGCGGCTAACATTAAAGAAGCTCAGGCTCTTATTGACCGGTATAATAAGCAGCTGGAGGATGTCAAAAACAATCGGGAGTACGAAGCTTTGAGTAAAGAGCTCGAATTGCAGAGTTTGGAGATTGAATTGTCGGAGAAGAGAATTCGCGACGACAAAACCAAGATTGAATCCAAAAAGGAAGTATTAAAATCGGCTCAGGATCGGTTGAAAGAAAAGCAGGAAACGCTCGAGCTGAAGAAAGGAGAGTTGGATAAAATTATAGCCAAAACGGACAAAGACGAGAAGCGACTCCAGGCTTTGAGTGAACAACAACGGGCTAAAATTGAAACGCGGTTGATCAAAGCTTACGACAAAGTGCGGTCATCCTATCGAAATGGATTGGCAGTGGTCACGGTGGAGCGGAATTCCTGCGGCGGTTGTTTCAATAAGATTCCGCCACAGACCCAACTGGAGATTTCGTTGATGAACAAGCTCATCGTATGTGAACATTGTGGTCGGATTTTGGTAGATCAAAGCATTGCATCAGAGCATGCTGAGGTGTAAAGACGTAACGTAATGAAATAAGGCGTGGTAGAAGCAGGTTAGAGCGCCCGTACTGGAGGTTGGGAGTTCAGTGATTTGAAAGAAAAGAAAGAATGATTAAATATATGGCGTGGTAGCCTCCCTCCCTTTGGTTGGGAGGTAAACTCAGCCCATGGTGGCAGGCAAGGGTTAGAGCGCCCGTACGGGAGGTCGGGAGTTCAGTGATTTGAAAGAAAAGAAAGAATGATTAAATATATGGCGTGGTAG
>CALGAA010000136.1 GCA_937952445.1 uncultured Bacteroidota bacterium
TCATCAGATATATGCAACCCGCAAAGACGCAGAGCGAGAATGAGAGAAGAGAGCGGTGAATACCCTCAGCAATACCACTCCGGGCTGCCGGACACAATTTTTGAATCACAAAAAAATACGCGCAGTGTGTCAGGCACGAGCTACACAAACCCACACACACCCGAACTCAAACCCCCGTACACTTACGCCATCGTATGATACACATTCTGCACGTCGTCGTCCTCTTCGATCCGCTCGAGCAATTTTTCCACATCCGCAACCTGGTCGTCCGTCAGATCTTTGGTCACTTGAGGGATGTATTCAAAACCGGATGAGCGGATTTCTATGCCCCGATCCTCGAGGTATTTCTGGATGCTTCCATAACTTCCAAACGGGGCGTAGATCATAACTTCACCTTCATCCTCAAAAACCTCCTCGACCCCAAAATCGATAAGTTCCAGCTCGAGTTCCTCCAGATCCAGTCCGTCCGGATCGACCCGGAACTGACAACTGTGGTCAAACATAAACCCGACCGAACCACTTGTCCCTAAACTGCCGCCATATTTGTTAAAATACGATCGAATATTGGCTACTGTCCGGGTATTGTTGTCCGTGGCAGTTTCCACCAGGATCGCCACTCCGTGCGGACCGTACCCTTCAAACAGCACTTCTTTGTAATTGCCCTGGGATTTGTCACTCGCGCGCTTGATGGCCCGCTCGATGTTTTCCTTGGGCATGTTCGCCGCTTTGGCATTTTGTATGACGGCACGCAGTCGTGAATTGGCGTCGGGATCAGGCCCGCCTTCTTTCACCGCAATGACGATGTCTTTGCCGATCCGGGTAAATGCTTTGGACATCGCAGCCCAGCGCTTAAATTTTCGCGCTTTTCGGAATTCAAATGCTCTTCCCATATGGTTTCGTGGTGTGTTAGGCAAAATTATCGCAAATTTAGACGTACCTTGTTATTTTGCAACAAAAATATTTCCAACTCGTGTGGTCTGTTCCATTCGTATGTGATGGGGCTGGGGAGATGGTTTTTGTCAGGTCGATAAAGCACCCGAAACCGTGGATATGGTTCATGAAGATCGTATTTGGTCAGGATAAAAATTTGAGAATCCGTCGGGGATGGTAGGTAGCAGAGCGAGGTGCTTCAAAATATTTGATCCGGACTCAGAGCGCTAAATGGATAAAATTTACAAAACGGAGCACGATATCCCGCTCCAGACCTGAATTAATGATAATTTATTACCGGAAAATTTACTTCACCCCACATTAATATTAATTTTGATTTTTTGTTAAAACCTATTAATTCCATTGTATTCATGATTTGCACCAAAACCCACCTCTGTCGATTGATCCCCGGTATGGTCTTCGCCATAATCCTCGGCTTTTCCACCAGCCTGGATGCCCAGACCGCTAAAGGATACGTGTACGAAGACACCAATGAAAACTCCACCAGGGATTCCAATGAAAAAGGCATCGAAGGAGTGGCCGTTTCCAATGGGGTGGACGTCGTCCAAACCGATCAAAACGGATATTACGAATTGCCCGTGGGCGATGACAACATCATCTTCGTTATCAAACCCTCCCACTACAAAATTCCCGTCAACGAATTTCAGCAACCCCTCTCCTACTACATCCACAAGCCCAACGGTTCCCCCAAAATGGATTTTACGGGCGTTAAACCCACCGGACCTCTCCCCTCCTCCATCGATTTTGGTCTGATCGCCGAGCAAGAAGAGGAAGACTATGAGGTGGTGGTGTTTGGAGACCCACAGGTTTATACCCTGGAACAGGTCGACTTTTTCATGAAGGGAATTATTTCCGAACTGGTCGGAACGAAGGATTATAAATTCGGTATTAGCCTGGGCGACCTCGTCGGCGATGATCTGACGTTGTTTTACCCTTACCTACACGCCATTTCCCGGATTGGCTTGCCGTGGTATCACGTGTATGGAAACCATGACATGAATTTTGATGCCACGACGGATGAAATGGCCGATGAAACGTTTGAATCGGTTTTCGGCCCGGCCAACTATTCATTCAATTACGGAAAAGTGCATTACATCATACTAGATGATGTAATGTATCCTGATCCACGCGATGGCCGGGGCTATTGGGGTGGATTCCGGGAGGATCAACTCCGGTTTCTGGAAAATGACCTGAAGTTTGTACCGAAAGATTACCTCATCGTGATCAGCTTCCACATTCCCATCACCGAATATCACGGCGGCGATCAGTTTAGAGACGAAGACCGCGAACGGATGTTTGAACTGCTCAAGGACTTCCCCCATACCTTGTCCATGTCCGCGCATACCCACTTTCAAATGCACGATTTCTTTGGAGAAGATCGCGGATGGAAAGGCAAAGATGTACACCATCATTATAATGTCGGCACCACGTCGGGGGACTGGTATTCAGGCAGCGATGACGTCTATGGCGTTCCCAACTCCCGTATGCGGGACGGCACACCCAAGGGTTACGCGAAACTCAAAATCAAAGGAAATCAATACACATTCGATTACAAGGTTTCGGGATCTGACTGGTCGGAAAAAATGCACATTCATATGCCCAGGGTAATGCCGCACAAAGTGAGCAACCGGGGGCAAATCGTGGTGAATTTCTACCAGGGATCGGTGAGGGATTCATTGTTTTTCCGGGTAGATGGGGGTGATTGGAAACCGATGCGATATACGCCCAGGCACGACCCGGTGATTTTGAAAGTGCACCACGACTGGGATTACAATCACACCCTTCCGGGAGGAAGAAGACCTTCCTTCCCGGTCGAATCTACGCATATTTGGAGTGCGTCACTGCCCAACAATCTCGATCCGGGCACCCATGAAGTCGAAGTGAAAGCCGAAGACTTTTTGGGACGAACGTATACACAAAAAGCTACCTATATCATCAGATAAAGTGGAAAATGAATTGGAGTTCCGGGACGGGATAGAGGAGTAAATGTTTGAAAACTATACCGCCCCGGAAACTTGCCGCGCGATCTCGAGTTCTTCATTGGTTGGAATGACCAGTATGCTGACCCTGGAACCATTTGTCCCGATCGAAGTCAGGTCACCGCTGACGTTTTCATTTTTCCCGGCATCCAGTTCAATACCCAGATATTCCATATCCATGCAAACCAGTTGACGCATCATGACCGAATTTTCCCCGATCCCGGCCGTGAAGACGATCGCATCCAACCCGTTCATGGCAGCCGCATACGAACCTATGTACTTACGGATGCGATAAGCGTTCATTTGCATCGCCAATGCACACACTTCATCGCCTTCACTGGCGCGTGATTCCACATCCCGGAGATCCGCATGGCCGGTCAACCCCAGCATCCCGCTTTTTCGCGTGAGCAACGTATTCACCTCCTCAGGTTGGTATCCATGGTGCCGAATCATATGGAAAATAGCCCCCTGGTCGATATCACCGCTGCGCGTACCCATGATCAATCCATCGGAAGGTGAAAAACCCATGCTGTGATCGATGCTTTTGCCATTTCGGACCGCTGTCATACTGCACCCATTCCCCAGATGAAGGGTGATAATTCTGGAATCGCGTATTCCGAGATAATCGATCGCTTTGCGGGATACATACTCGTGGCTGATCCCGTGAAATCCATACACCTGGACACCGTATTCGCTGTATACAAAATCCGGAACAGCATACCGCCGGGCCATCGCCGGAATGGTCTGGTGGAAGCCGGTGTCAAAAACGGCGAAATGCGGTGAATCGGGAAACACCTCCTCTGCCACTTCAATTCCTTCGAGATTGGGTGGATTGTGCAGGGGAGCCAGACTGGCAAATCGGCGTATTTCATTCCTCACCGCCTCGTCAATCCGGACAGTCCCCGAAAAGCGATCTCCGCCGTGCACCACCCGGTGACCAAAGAGCCTGATGTCTTCTTTGGTCGTGATAACCCCTATATCCGGGTCGAGCAACAATTCGACGACTTTGGTCAACGCAGCACGATGGGTTTTGAGTTCCATGGTTTCGTTGACTTCACCTCGCTCCGACTGATAGGATAATTGCTGCATTTCCCCACCGATGCGTTCGACCATTCCCGAACAAACCAGCGTCTCAGCCGGCATTTCGAATAACTTAAACTTAAGGGAAGAACTCCCCGTATTGATGATAAAAACTTTCATGGTCAGGGTTTTATAAATTTTGAGCCTGGATCGCAGTGACGATGACCGTATTGATTACATCATCGACCGTGCAACCCCGGCTGAGGTCGTTCACTGGTTTTTTGAGGCCTTGCAAAATCGGTCCGATAGCCACCGCTCCGGTTTCGCGTTGAACCGCCTTATAGGTATTGTTTCCGGTATTGAGATCCGGGAAAATCAATACATTGGCCTGCCCGGCAATTTCAGATTCGGGCATTTTGATCCGGCCGACGTTGAGGTCGACCGCCGCATCATACTGCAATGGCCCCTCGACCTTGAGGTCCGGGCGACGTTGCCGAACCAGTGCGGTTGCTTCCCGTACTTTATCGACATCTTTCCCTACCCCGGAGGTGCCGGACGAATACGACAACATCGCGATAATCGGGTCGATCCCAAAATTGGCACTGGTTTCTGCGGATGACAAGGCGATGTCCGCCAATTGTTCAGCGGTCGGATTGGTCACGATCGCACAGTCTCCGTACACCGACACCCGGTCTTCCAGACACATGAAAAATATCGATGAGACGGTCTTAATGCCCGGCTTGGTTTTGATAAACTGAAGAGCAGGGCGAATGGTGTGTTGGGTCGTGTGCATCGCCCCCGAAACCATGCCGTCAGCATCCCCTTTGTACACCATCATCGTCCCAAAATAGGACACATCCTTCATCATTTCCCGGGCGTCTTCTTTGGTGATGTTTTTGTGTTTGCGCAATTCATAGAGGGTATTGGCATAGTCGTCAAAACGATCCGACGCATCGGGATCTACTATATTGATCCGGTCGAGGCTGATGTTCAGGTCCAGTTTCCGGATGGCTTCCCGGATTTGACTCCGGTCACCAAGCAGGGTAATATCGGTGGCATCGAGTTCCAGCAATCGCTCCGTCGCATGGAGTATACGTGCATCCAAACCTTCAGGAAGCACGATGTGCTTTTTCTCTTGCCGTGCTTTTTTCAATATCTCATATTGGAACATGGCCGGCGTGAGGATTTGGGTTTCGTAGGCCATAATCGTTTCAATAAGCCGATCCACCTGGACATTTCCCATAAAATCCTGAATTGAGGTTTCAATTTTCTCCGTACTCTCCGCATAAATCCTCGATTTGATCATCCCGATCTGATTGGTCACGGAAAAAGTCCCACCCTGCACCAGGACAATCGGTACCACGTCGGACAGTCCCTCAATCAGTCGGATGATCGGCTCTTCCGGCATCAATCCTCCCGTGAGTACAATCCCGGAAATGGATGGATAATTGGCGGATAAATTGGCCTGGAGCGCACCCAATATGATATCGGCCCGATCCCCCGGCGTAATAACCAGTCCGCTTTCTTTCAGGTGTTTGAGATAATTACGCAACTGCATAGCACCAACCGAATAATATCCTGCCAGATTGTTGATGTACGATCCACCAAATAAAATCCGGCCATCCAGGGTTTCCACGATTTCCTTTATCGAGGGACTAGATAAAGCAGGATTGAGAGGAATCGCATCGATCACCACAGAGGGAGGTAAATATTTCTGAAGTTCAGTCGCCACCCAGGGTTTGTTTTCGGGCTTGACTTTGTTGGCCATAAATGCCAGGACGTCGACGTTTTCATCCTGAAAGGAATCCATCGCAATCAACATGGTGCCCACAAAATCCTCCAGGCTCTTCCCTACTCCACTGTCGACGATAATCGCCGGAATACCCAGATTCTTGGCAATCAGAATGTTTACATCAAATTCGATGATCGTTCCTTCCCCTGTAAAACTACTGCCTTCAACTATTACAAAATCGTAGCGATCTTCCATCGTTTTGTATTTTCGGACGATGGTTTGGAGGATCTCCTCTTCTTCGTCATCATTCTTCATACGGATCAATTCATTGCGGCTGAAACCGTAGGCATCTGGATACTCAATGTTCAGATCAAACCAGGTCTTGATGGTATTGATGTGATTGTCTATCTGATTGGGATCCGACTCATCGATGACCGGTCTGAAATACCCCACCCGGAATCCCTTTTCCAACAAGGCGTGCATCAGTCCCAACGACACGAGGGATTTTCCACTATTGGGTTGCGTTGTCGCAATGTAAACCCCTTTATTTTTTACCGTTTTATTCATAAAATTTGTGTATTTTCACCTGATACCTGTGGTCTTTCAATTTACACGAAGTTAAGGAATTCTACCAGGGATCGTATATATTTTTTAACGTCTGATATCCATCAGCCATATTCTCCACACCTTAATATTACATAAGTACACAAACTCTGCAACATGAAAATTCGAATCCATACCGACACGACGATAGCTGAAGTTCAGCAAAAGTTCAGCGAACTTTATCCTTTCCTTAAAATCGATTTTTATCGCAAATCGAAAGGGGATGACAGTGCTTTGTACGAAGCTGCCGATCTCATTGATTCTGATGAAAAGTTTAGCGAAATTGCCACGATGGAGCAGCCCATCCAGATCGACATCGATCCGGACCGTACGGTTGCCCAGGTCGAAAGCGAATGTTATGAAAAGCTGGGGATAGCCATGCAGGTATCGAGAAAGTCCGGATCGGTATGGCTACAAACTTCCAAAACCGATTACCGTACGTTGCAAATGCAAAACGAATCGGGTGAGGCTATGAGCGCGATGTAAAGCGCGGAGGCGCTTTACATGTTTGGGTGTTATGCCGGGGCATTACACGTTTGGGTCCGGGTCGCAGGGGCGACCGGACGTTTGGGGCCTGCGGCCGTTTGGTGGGGGCGTTCTTTATTGTGGCAGTAGATATTTACCTGGTCGATCTGGTCCGTTCTCAATAAAGTTTTAAATACATGCTTAATAGAGTCGGGTAATGCACTGGGCGGAGGAAAGCGCAGCGCGGAGCAAGCGCGATATGCTTAAGTCGGTTGGTACTGCAGCATTTTTGAACCGGGCAGGCCCGGGGACAAATTCCGAATCAGCAGAAATGGGCAGACCGCCTGGTGCAGAGCGAGAATGAGAGAAGAGAGCGATTAAT
>CALGAA010000137.1 GCA_937952445.1 uncultured Bacteroidota bacterium
TTGTTTTTTCTGACGTTGACCGACATACCGATGGAATGGAGGATGAAATCGACGGGGCCATCCAGTATTTCCATGGATTTTTGGAACAAGCTTTCCAGATCTTCCACGTTGGTGGCATCCGCTGGAATAATTTCCGCGTTTAATTTTTGACCCAGTTCCTGTATCTGACCCATTCGTAGGGCCACAGGGGCATTGGTCAAGGTGATGGCAGCGCCTTCTTCCACTGCTTGTTCCGCGATCTTCCAGGCCATAGATTGGTCATCCAGCGCTCCAAATATGATTCCTTTCTTTCCTTCGAGTAGATTGTGTCCCATGTTGTTTGATTTAGATCAAAACGAATGTATAAATAAATAATGACTTCATGATTTTTCGAGAAGGTACTTTGCATTTTCAAGAGCTGAAGTACTGGGTGGATCCGTACTCATCATAATAGCCAATTGGGTAATCCTTTCATCGGGGTTTAAGGCCCGGATCCGGGTGGTGCTGTGCCCTTCCGCAATTTCCTTGTAGACGTATAAATGTTTATCCGCCCGTGATGCCACCTGGGGGGAGTGCGTAATGCAGATGACCTGGTGATGTCGGCCGAGATTGTACAGAAGGGTGCCCATTTTGTCAGCTGCGGAGCCCGATACAGCAGCGTCGATCTCATCAAAAACGATGGTCGGCAAGGGAATCGACCGGGCAATCAGCGCTTTGATCGACAGGGCCAATCGTGAAATTTCGCCCCCTGAGGCTACTTTTTCCACGGGTGCCAGGGCGATCCCCGGATTGGCCGAAAACAAAAATTGCAGGTCATCCCGCCCGTATTCATTAAGCTGCTCGTTCTTATTGATTTTAATCTGAAAATCAGCCTTATCCAAATTGAGCATTGCCAGGTGGTCCAACACCGATTGGCGGATGACTTTGGTTTGATCTTGTCTTTTTTGGGAAAGTTGATCCGCCTGTTGGTTGAGTTCGGTCTCCAGGTGTGCGATTTCTTTCTCTATTTCGGCGGTCTGCGAATCCGTCTGATCGATTTCCTCCAATTCTGATTCGATGTTGGTTTTGAGCTCGATGAGATCATCCGCATCCACCAGGTTGTGTTTTTTTACGACTTTAAAAATGTCGGCCATCCGTGACTCTATCCATTCCGCTTTCCCTGGATCGAGTTCCACCAGGTCTTCCAATTGGCTGATATCGGCGTACAGATCTTCGAGTTCGATAAAATTGGTCTCCAGCCGATCCCGCAATTTTTGGATCGATTTATTTTCCACCTGTAAGCTGGAAAGCCGGCCCATCAATCCTCTGAATTGGTCTAAAATATTGGTAGTCCCTCCATCAAACATCTTGTTGGCCATCTGAATAATCTCTGAAATGTCCGTGGCGTTGCGGACCAGATTGAGCTGGGCCTCCAAATCCGAAAATTCACCCTTTTCGTATTTGAGTTGGTTGATTTCATTTAATTGGAACTCCAGAAAATCCTTTTTTTGGATGAGTTGAGCACGTCTTTCCTCCATATCCTTCAATTCGGATTTTCGCTGTTTCCACCGATTGAATCGTTTCTGATACGCTTCTACATCTTTGGTTTGGCCCCCGAGACTATCCAATACCTGAAACCGAAAATCCCGGTTGCGCAGGAAATGACTGTCAAACTGCTCGTGAATATCGATCAGAGAATCGGCCAGGTTTTTGAGGGTGTGGAGGGTGACAAGGTTGTCGTTTACGAAGGCCCTGGATTTTCCATTGGAACGAATTTCTCTTCGCAGGACTGTTTCGTGTTTGTAATCAAGGTCTTCCGCCTCAAATACCGGTTGCAAATGATACGCGCTTAGGTCAAAAGTTCCTTCGATGACAGTTGTCTGGGAAGTATCAGAAACGGTGGAAGAATCGGCCCGCTGGCCCAAAATGAGGTTGAGGGCACCTAACAGGATGGATTTTCCTGCGCCTGTTTCACCCGTAATCGTTGTGAGCTGACTCGAAAAATCGATCGTGATCTCGTTGATCAGCACAAAATTTTTGATATACAGTGATTTCAGCATGTAGGTATCTGCATTTCAAGGTCAAATATCCATAAAACTTTGGATATTTAATAATTGGTGAAGAGAGAAGAGGCATTCCCTTTAAGGTGGGTGAAATGCAAGGGTTCGCACCATCCTTTTGGATGACCGGCCTGGTCTCATTTTTGAATTTCACGAGTCAGGAGGGAGAAATTAAAATTAAATACCCGGTCAGGACGGGATACTTTATGGTGAGATTTGCATTTCTTGCTTCGGTCTTCTTTGCTGTGAGACGATTTGCACCATAATGAAACAGACATGTAGATGGCCATTCCAACCAACTTCTGTCTTTTGCAACCTATTTTATTCTAAATTTTCGATGAATTCGACGAGCGTGTCGTAAATGGCTTCTTCGGACGGTTCTTCGGTTACCACAATTTTGGAATCCGGAATCCGGAAGGACCGCAATGTCGCTGCGGTCGGTTCCCCAATCGCAATACAGGCTTTGGTCGGTTCTTCATTATGTTCGAGAAACGCAATGGCATTGCGGCTGCTCGTAAATACACCAATGTCCACCCGGGGAAAGGTTTTGCGAAGCATTTGATTGTCGTAAATGGGAATACTTGTTGCCTCCCGCTCCCGGGCGATGATTTCGTGCAGTCTGTCACGGGAATGATATGCCCGGAAAAACAATACTCTATCTGTAGGTTTACAATGTGCAAGAAATTGCTCTGCTATTTCTTCTGTCGTCCCCTGACCGATAAAATCTGGGGTAATGCCCCAACCGTTCATCACGGTGGCCGTCCCCTGACCCATGGCGCCCCATTGGATGTGATGGTTGGTGGTCGACTGCCATTTTTCCATCCATTGTTGCGCGAAAATTTCCACCCCGTTTTTGCTGTAGAAAAAAAACCAGTCAGCATCTGGCAGGCTGGGTATTTCGATGGGTTGGATTTGGAGCATGGATTCAGCGATCAGCTTCACCGGATGGCTTTGCTCGATCAACAGCACCGGACTGTCCGGATTTAATTTTCTCGATATGAATACCGTAAGCGTCAAAATATATCATCCAATTCCCCCCTCGAGAGGAGTTCGTTAAAGCATTTCGTTGCTGCCATAGCATCGCTCCGGGCATTATTTGGGTTTGGATAAGCCCCCCCGAAGCAAATGGTATGCAGTTCGGAAAGGGTTGGCCATTTATACCTCCCGTCTCCTCCGTCTAATTTACAAAAATAAGTGGATTCCTGCATCAGGCAATATTTTTCGGAATCGTGCAATCGATGGCTGATTCCATGGCGGACGAATTCCGCCCCAACGATGCTTTCGTTAAAAGCCAGGTTGAACGAGAAAATCATATCCGCCCGATCGACGTCGGCCTTAAATTTCAAAAGAACATCTTTAATATCCGATCCTTCGTTTGCGATTTTTTCGGGATCCAGCCGGTGAAACCTCAACATATCATCGGATATCTCGTTCGCAAAATTTTTGATCAGGTGATCTTCATCCACCACCAGATGGCCTTCGTCGTTGTACATCAACCACGATATATGAATCATTCTGGGCCAGTTGAACGTGTCGGTATACGGTTTGTTGTAGCTTTTTGGTTTGGCGACAGCAGATGTATCAAACAGTAGTATCATATTTCAATTGTTTTACGATGGTTTCTGCCAATTCATGGGCAGTGGCGGATGAATACTGGACAAAATCCAGCGGTTTTTTCCAGTGCTCAGCAAAACAAGCCCACACATGCAAATAACCATTTTGATCTCTGGTGCAATAGGCCCCGAGGGGCATGTGGCATCCACCTCCCATCAGTTTTAAAATTTTCCGTTCGACGTTGCTGGATTCGATTAATCCTTTATCGGTTAACGAGGCCAGCTTTTTTCTCAATTCGATATTTTCTGCCCGGGTCTGAAAAGCGATGATGCCCTGCCCTGGGGCAGGAACGAATTCTCTCGGGTTAAGAGTCAGGACTTCGAAGTCGGCAAGATCTACCCCCGTCCGATCGAGGCCGGCCCGGGCCAGTATGATCGCATCCAGGTTTTCATCTTTGCGTAACTTTACAATCCGGGTCGGTACGTTTCCCCGAATATCCACCAGAGTGATGTCGGGTCTGTAGTGTCTGACCAGGGCCTTTCTTCGCTGTGATGAAGTACCCACTACGGCATTTTCGGGCAGTTTGAAAAGTTCAGTATTGGCGAAGCTGGATTTTTTTATAATCAGTGCGTCTGATGGATTGGCCCGCGTAGACAGTCCGGCGATGACGAGTCCATCCGGACTTTGCGTGGGCAGGTCTTTTAATGAGTGGACCGCCACATCGATATCGTTGTTTAGTAAAGCCTCTTCGATTTCTTTGGTGAAAAAGCCTTTGCCCTCCAGTTTGTCGAAACCGAGATTGGACACCAAATCGCCTTGTGTTTTTATAATTTTAATTTCCGTATCTATGCCTTTGTCAGTGAGGAGGGTGGAAAAATAGTTAGCTTGCCAAAGTGCTAATTTACTCCCTCTGGTACCGATTTTTATCATGGCAATTTCTTATGTTTGAATAAAAAGATGAATGTAAAGATAAGTCAAATAGCTGATCTAATAAAAGCAGACATCGAAGGGAATCCGGATGAATTTATCACCCATCCCGACAAAATTGAATCAGCGCAAGCAGGGGCAATTACTTTTTTTTCCAATCCGAAGTACGAAAAATTCCTCTACCAAACGCAAGCATCAGCGGTATTGTTGGATAAGAATTATAAATTAACGCAACCTGTTCCGGCTACCCTGCTGCGGGTGGAGAATGTGTATTTGGCATTATCTGCCTTATTTGAATATTTCGATAAAAACAGAGTGAAAAAAGAGGGTGTCTCGAAACTGGCCGTGGTAGGCGAAGGTGTGAAAATGGGAAAGGGGGTGTATATCGGACCTTACGCCGTGGTGGAAGATAATGTGACCATCGGGGATGACGCCCAAATCGGTCCGCAGGTATACATTGGAGCCGGGACTCAAATCGGCCACCAGGTGAAGATTTACCCCGGGGTCCGGATTTATCACGATTGTCATATCGGAGATCGCGTAATTTTGCACAGTAATGCGGTTATCGGCAGTGATGGCTTTGGGTTTGCCCCCAACGAAGCAGGGGAATACACCAAAATTCCCCAGATTGGGGTTGTGGTTATCGGCGATGATGTGGAAATCGGCGCTAATACCGTCGTCGACCGGGCTTCGATGGGCAAAACCATTGTATCGGCGGGCACAAAACTGGACAATCTGATCCAGGTGGGCCACAGCGTGGTGATTGGGAAGAATTGCGTGATTGCTGCCCAAACTGGAATTGCCGGAAGTACCCGGATCGGGGATAATGCTCAGATCGGTGGCCATGTAGGGATTGCGGGTCACTTGAATTTGGGCGACAATATCAAGTTGGGGGGCATGGCAGGGGTGAATTCCAATTTAAAGTCCGAAGGCGAATATTTTGGGGCACCGGCATTTGAATTGAACAATTATATGAGGTCATATGCGGTTTTCAAGAATTTGCCTGACCTGCGCAAGGAAGTTATCCAACTCCGGAAGCAACTGGATGAATTGAGTAAAAGAAATACAGAGGGATAGAACTGGACAAGATTTGTTCGTTTTCATTGGGAAACTTCTATCTTTGCGTAATTATTTCAAGCCTGCCTAATGCGTAAAACAGTTAAAGAGCATTTTTCTTTCTCAGGACCAGGAATACATACAGGTGTAAACGCAAGCCTGACGGTGGTTCCATCATTTGGTGCCCGCGGGATATTTTTTTCATATCAGGGAGTGGAGGACGGAAAACAGGGTTTTATTCCGTGTCATGTCTCCAATGTCGTTTCGACCCAGCGGTGTACGGTATTGGGAAACGGTGAAAAAACGGTTTATACGGTCGAACATTTACTGGCTACCTTGCACGCCAACGGGGTGACCGATGCTGAATTGCGCATTGAGGGTCCGGAGGTTCCAGCTCTGGATGGGAGTGGAAAAGCGTTTCAACAGATGATCGAGAAAGCCGGCATCGAAGAATACCGCGGCGATGACTGGGATGTACTTGTGATTGAAGATCCGATGGACTTTGAATGTTCGCAAAGCGGGGCTGTTTACCGGGCTACACCTGCGGAAGGGTATGAACTCGAAGTGGTGTTGAAATACGATAATGCCGTTCTCGGAGATATGCAAGCCGAATGGACTTTTGGGGATGGTTTTGGAGAGCAAATTGCACCTGCCCGTACGTTTAGTTTATTTTCCGAGATTTCCGGAATGCTGCAATCCGGATTGATTCAGGGAGGGAATTTCAAAAATGCGGTGGTCATCCAGGACGATGACATTCCGGCCGATCAAATAAAATCAAAAATTAATAAATACATATCTGGGGGTTCAGACGTTTCTGTAAAGAATCAGGTGATTAATGGGCCTTTGTTTTTTCCAAACGAACCTGCCCGTCACAAAATATTGGATATGTTGGGTGACCTTTCGTTATTGAATCTCCGTATCCGGGGGCGAGTTTCAGCAATTCGGCCGGGCCATACAGGAAATTACAATTTTGCCAGATATCTAATCAATGCTTTTTATGGATAAGAGTAAGTCAGTTAAAATTCCACATTACGATCCCAATCAAATTCCGGTGAAGGACGTGAGCGCCATAATGGAAATGCTACCTCACCGTTATCCGTTTTTACTGGTGGATAAAATCATGGAACTTACCGATAAGCGCGTGGTGGGTATCAAAAACATCACGATCACCGAATCCTGCTTCCAGGGACATTTTCCTGGTAATCCTGTTTTTCCCGGTGTGCTTCAGGTGGAAGCCCTTGCCCAGACAGGCGGAGTATTGGCCTTGTCCCAAATGAAACAAGACACAAAATGGGATACATATTTTTTGAAAATTGACAATACAAAGTTTCGAAAAATGGTAGGCCCCGGTGACACATTGATCCTCGTCATGGAGTTGTTGAACCCTATACGACGTGGATTTTGTCACATGCATGGGAGAGCCTACGTGGGGGATGAATTGGTGTCAGAAGGTGATTTTACCGCTAAAATTGAAAAGAGAAGAAAATCATGATTGTGAATGATAACGCCTTTATTCATCCCGCTGCGAAGCTGGCTAGCGATGTCAAAGTTGACCCTTTTACAATGATAGCCGGAGATGTGGAGATCGGTGAAGGTACCTGGATAGGACCACATGTGACCATTATGGATGGGGTTCGAATAGGCCGAAATTGTAAGATTTTTCCGGGAGCGGTATTGGGAGCCATCCCTCAGGATCTCAAATACAGCGGTGAAGATACCAAGCTTATCATTGGTGACAACGTCACCGTTCGGGAATATTGCACATTGAATAAAGGCACCGAAGCGGGTGGAGCGACGACTATAGGCAACGGCTGCTTACTGATGGCCTATGTTCATGTAGCTCACGATTGCATTTTGGAGAATAACTGTGTTCTGGCCAATAGCGTAAACCTGGCCGGTCATATTCACCTGGAAGCTTTTGTACAATTGGGCGGATTAACAGCTGTCCATCAATTCGTCAAAATCGGTACTCACAGTTTTATCGGCGGTGGTTCGCTCGTGCGAAAAGACGTCCCCCCATATATAAAAGCAGCCCGGGAGCCACTGGCGTTCTCCGGGGTCAATACCATCGGTCTGCGGAGGCGCGGGTTTAGTTCAGAGGCAGTCCAGCAAATCGAAGATATTTACCGTACCTTATACGTGAAAGGGAACAATGTTCGTCAGGCGGTAGAACGGATTAAAGAAGAAGCACCCGAATCGGAATACAAGACAGCTATTTTGGATTTTATTGAGAACAGCCAGCGTGGACTGATCCGGGGATATAAAAATCGCTAATCCGCTATGCCTGACATGACCATCGAGGCAGTGAATCTGGGCAAGGATTATAATCTCCATACGATTTTTAGCCAACTCAGTGGTACGTTCCGGTCACCGGACGCCTTTGCTGTAGTGGGGCACAACGGAAGTGGCAAATCCACGCTCCTGAGGGTGCTGGCGGGTATGGATTCGCCTACAAACGGACAGGTGAAATGGTTGATCGGAGAAAAGCCAATACCCGAGCACCGGCATTATGAATACCTGGCGTATTGTTCACCCCTCTTCGATTTTGATTATCGGTTTACTGTACGTCAAATTCTAAGGCAATACAGCCGGGTCAAACCCATGAAAAACCGTTTAACCGTGGATGATTTGATCCAATACATGGGTTTTGAAAACCACCAGCATAAGTACATGGATGAATTGAGCAGCGGAATGAATCAACGCGTCAGACTTATCCTGACCATTTGCTCAGATGTTCCTGTATTATTTTTAGATGAACCCTGTTCCAATCTGGATCAGCAGGGCGTACATTGGTACAACGATTTAATTTCGGAATTTGCCCGGGATAAATTGGTCTTTGTGGCATCCAATGATCCCCGGGAATATGCATTCTGTACAGAACACCTGGCCATGGGCGATTATAAAATCAAAGATTCGCTTTGAGACTGACCAACCCTTTCTTTACTTTTTTGAGCCGGGTAATGATTCCGTCGATGGATTTATCGCGTTCCTGACGTTTTTTGTAGGCCGCTTTGGCCCCGTCGATGGTAAATCCTTCGACTTTAAGAAGTGTGTAGATGGTTTTAATTCTTTGGATGTCGTCCTTGGTGTACCTCCGATCCCCTTTCCGGTTTTTGCCCGGACTGATTTGGGGGAACTCGGTTTCCCAGTACCGGAGTAAAGACGTCGACACGTCAAACATTTCCGCTACTTCGCCTATGGTGTAATACAGTTTGGTCAGTTTGTCGATCTCTACATTCATCCTCGGGGAAGTTTATGACACCGGTGTATTTTAATCCAGGGACTTGTTGGACTCAGAAGCCTGTTTGACAAGCTGGCTGTATTCCGCTGGTGTCAAGCCGTCCATCACATATTGTATGGGGTTGACCGCTTTGCCGTTGTAATGCACTTCATAATGCAGGTGTGGAGCCGTAGATGTACCGGTATCACCGATCAAGCCGATCACTTCGCCCTTTTTTACTTTTTGGCCCACTTTGACCTTTGCTTCGTGCAAATGCGCATAGAGTGTTTTGTATCCGTGGCCGTGATCGATGGTGATGTTGAGTCCGTACCCGGTGGTTTTATTTTCCACTTGTTCGATCACCCCATCGCCGGTGGCCTGAATTTTGGTCCCCTCCGGTGCGGTAAAATCTATGCCTTTATGAAATTTTGGGATTTTGTAAATCGGATGAATTCGCATTCCAAACCCTGACAGATAATTGATTCCCCGATTGAGTTTATTTTCCTGTACGGGTTTGATGGAAGGCGTGGAATTGAGTATGTTTTCGCGTTCCAGTGTCATTTCTTCAAGTTTGTCCAGGGCGATGGACTGCAAGCTCAGTTTTCTGGAAACGGCATCCGCATTATTGAGGGTTTTGACCAGTAATTCCTTGGTGTCAAAATCGATCAGCTCATCGTATTGACGGTGACCCCCGATACCCCCGTTCCACACATTGTCGTCGATGGGTTTGGTGCCGAATAATATTTCATGGATGTTTGAATTTCGTTCGTGTATGTTTCCCAAAACCGAATTGAATGTTTCAAGGCGTTCGTTGACGAGATTAAATTTGACCTTCATCTGTTCCAGTTCCTCATTCAGTCTTTGTTCTTTGAGATTGAGTTCTGGTATGAAAGTGCCCAGATAATTGAAACCGATATATCCGGAGAAGGCAGAAAACACCAAAAATGCACCGATGCTGAAAATGGTTTTGGGGATCGATTTCTTAACTTTGTCAAATTGCAGAGTCTCTGGGTTGAATACAAACTTCTCTTTATTCATTATGCGTTGTAGATTACAAAAACGGATCGAATTACAAATATAATAGTACTTTTGATCAACGGTTAAAAAGTTGATTCATTATCGGTGTGGGAGTTGGAAATTTCAAATTTAACAACTTGCCACAAATTAAAAAAAAATTTAACATTATATGCATTCAGGTCAAATTCGACAACTATTTTTTAGCTTTTTTGAGGCAAAATCGCACAAGATAGTGCCTTCTGCGCCCATTGTCAACAAAAATGACCCCACCCTCCTGTTTACGAATGCTGGAATGAACCAATTCAAGGACTATTTCCTGGGGACCAAAGCCATCGAACACCCCCGGATCGTAGATACCCAAAAATGCCTTCGGGTGTCGGGTAAGCACAACGATCTGGAAGAAGTCGGCCTGGATGGCTATCACCATACGATGTTTGAAATGCTGGGTAACTGGTCCTTTGGCGATTATTTCAAAAAAGAAATCATCGACTGGTCGATTGAATTGTTGACAGCGGTATATGGTCTTCCGTTGGATCGGCTGTACGCCACGGTCTTCGGCGGGGATAAAGGAGATGGATTGAGTCGGGATACCGAAGCGGCTGAATTGTGGAAAAAACATTTACCTGAGGACCGTATTTTGGATGGTTCAAAGAAAGATAATTTCTGGGAAATGGGAGATACTGGTCCGTGCGGGCCCTGTTCTGAGATCCATATTGACTTGCGGGATGAGGAAGAAATCCGTCAATTGCCCGGTCGGGAGCTGATTAACCAGGATCATCCCCTGGTGGTGGAACTTTGGAACCTGGTTTTTATTCAATTTAACCGCCTGGCCGACGGTGCCCTTTCGCCCCTTCCCAAAAAACACGTCGATACGGGTATGGGATTTGAACGGCTTTGTATGGCTGTTCAGGGTAAAAAATCCAATTACGAAACCGATGTGTTCACTACGATCCTGGATAAAATCGGAACGATAACCCAAAGAAAGTACGGTAACCAATACGGACCTGGAGAAAAGGAAGACATGACCTTCCGGGTGGTTGCCGACCATTTGAGAGCGGTGTCTTTCACCATTGCGGATGGACAAATTCCGG
Source organism: uncultured Bacteroidota bacterium (assembly GCA_937952445.1). Lineage (GTDB taxonomy): Bacteria > Bacteroidota > Bacteroidia > Chitinophagales > Saprospiraceae > Membranihabitans. Next base: position 10,884 of record CALGAA010000137.1, read on the forward strand.
GCAATTCAGGTGCCGGCTATGTGATTCGTCGTATTCTCCGTCGGGCCGTGCGATATTATTATACTTTTCTGGATTGGAAGCAGCCCTTGCTTCATCGTCTTGTTCCCACCCTCGCGGATCAATTCAAAGACGTATTCCCCGAACTCAAATCCCAGGAGGATTTCGTGGCTAAGGTCATCGAAGAGGAAGAAAAAGGGTTTCTGCGGACCCTTGCTGAAGGAATACAACGCTTCCAGGGGCTGGAAGCGGTCGATGGTAAAATTCAGGGAGTGGATGCCTTTCTGTTGTACGATACGTATGGATTCCCAATTGACCTGACCGAATTGATGGCGAGGGAACATGGGCTGGAGGTCGATATCGAAGGGTTTGAAAAGGAATTGGAAAAACAAAAGAAGCGATCCCGTCAGGATGCTCAGCAGAAGGTAGGGGATTGGATGGTCATCCGGTCGACGGGGGAGGATCCGGAGTTCGTTGGGTACGATCATTTGGTCGTCGAAAAGGCTAAGATTCTGCGGTACCGAACCATTTTGCGGAAAGGAAAAGAAATTCACCAGATCGTTCTGGACCGTTCGCCCTTCTATCCAGAGGGGGGAGGTCAGGTTGGCGATACCGGGGTGATGGAGTTTGATTCCGGTGAACGGATCAAGGTCCTGGATACCGTTCGTGAGAACGAATTGATTATCCATGTGACGGATAGGTTGCCTTCGGATCCGGCTGCCGAATTACGGGCTACGGTGGATGGGAGCAGGCGACGCCGCATCGCCCCCAATCATACCGCAACCCATTTGCTTCACGCTGCGCTCCGCCAGGTCCTGGGAAGCCACGTCCAGCAGAAAGGATCTTTGGTCAGCGATACCCATCTGCGATTTGATTTTAGTCACTATGAGAAAGTGACCGACGAACAACTGAGCGAAATCGAGCGGATCGTCAATGAAAAAATCGGGGAAAACATCCCCTTGCAAGAGGAAAGGGCTATCCCGCTGGAAGAAGCCCGTCAGGCCGGTGCTACCATGTTGTTCGGGGAAAAATACGGGGATACCGTCCGGATGATTACTTTTGACCCGGACTATTCCCGGGAATTGTGCGGTGGAATACATGTCCATCAAACCAGTGAAATCAGGTTGTTCAAAATCACGGGGGAGTCATCGGTGGCGGCGGGAATTCGTCGAATAGAAGCCCGAACCGGTCAGGCGGCGTTGAATTACCTGTCGGAGCAAATTGAAGAACTGGAGGAGGTTCGAGGCTTGTTCCGATCTGCGGGAAATGTAAAAGGGCAGATCGAAAATTTGCTTCGTGAAAATGATCAATTACAGCAACAACTTGCGGAATATCAGAAGCAACAAAGCCAAAATATAAAATCGACCCTGGTCGAACAAGCCGTCAAATTGGGGGACATCCGATTGGTGGCTGGCAATGTCCATCAAATGAACGGGGATCAGGTCAAAAATATCGCTTATGAACTGGGGGATCAACTCAAACCGGCGGTTGTGATCCTCGGAAATGAATTGGACGGGAAAGCGCAACTGATGGTATACATCGACAAAAACCTGACGTCAACGTATAACCTGCACGCCGGACAACTTATTCGTTCAGCAGCTTCTGCGATCGGCGGCGGAGGAGGTGGTCAGCCATTCTTTGCATCTGCAGGCGGCAAAAATCCAGCGGGACTCAAAAGCGCGGTGGCACAGATTCGCTCGGCTGTAGAAGAAATCCTTAAGAATGAAAAGTAATGGTATTTAATTACTTCTATACGATCGTAATTTTAGTGAGCGTTCTATTGTTTCTGAACATTGTCAACCGAATCCTATTTATGCGTTTCGTCAACTCACTGCCTGGCACAAAAAAGTCAGATTTACAGATCAATGATTTGCTGGATAGCCAGAAATTCGAAAAATTCATTCGGAATTTGGATTCCAAGCTACAAAACAAGGCGACCAAAACTCGCACCTGGTTGATTCGTACGATCATTTCGATGTTCATCGTCATTTTGCTAATCGTATTTGTAGGAGTTCTTTTATTTTTAAAATAATGGTGAAAATTGGTGTTATCGGGGTGGGCCATTTGGGGAAAATTCATATCCGGTGTATACGGGACATTTCCGGTTATGAAATCGTTGGGATCGTGGACGTTGACAGCGAGCAAGCCCGGCAGGTATCGGAAGAATATGATCTCCCTGTATTTTCATCCGTCGAGGCGTTGTTGGATCAGGTCGATGCGGTCAGTATAGTAACCCCGACGACGGCTCATTATGACGTCGCCCGTATAGCGATTGAAAAGGGCAAGCACGTCTTTATTGAAAAACCAGTGACAGACACTTCAGAAAAAGGGAGGCTCCTCCAGGAATATGCTTCCCGGCAGGGGGTGAAAGTCCAGGTAGGCCACGTCGAACGGTTTAATCCGGCTTTACTGGCTCTAAAAGATGAGATTATCAACCCTGCCTTCGTGGAAGTCCACCGACTGGCCAATTACAATCCGAGGAGCAATGATGTTTCCGTGATACAGGATTTGATGATTCACGACCTCGATATTTTGCTCCATTTTATCGATAGTCCGGTCCGCGAAGTGAGAGCCAATGGACTCAGCATCATCAGCCCCACGGAGGATATTTGCAGCGCCCGTATCGAGTTTGAAAACGGAGCCGTGGCCAACGTGACAGCAAGTAGGATTTCGGTCAAAAATATGCGGAAAATGCGTTTGTTCCAGCACAACGCGTACATCGCCCTGGATTTTCTCGAAAAAAAATCCCAGGTCAGTCGAATCGATG